>NZNW01000129.1 GCA_002695065.1 Salinicola sp.
CCAGAGACGGAATCGAACCGCCGACACGGGGATTTTCAATCCCCTGCTCTACCAACTGAGCTATCTGGCCCTCGCCAACGGGGACGCATTTAACCAGCATGCCGTTTGGGGGTCAAGCCTTTTTATTTCAAAAAGATGAGTTCCCTTCACCCTGCCGGAAATCACTGGCCTGGCGGTACGTAGCCCTCGGCGTGATCGGTCTCCTGATTGTCGAAGAACCGATTCATCTGCGTCGTCAGGTACTCCCGCGCCTGCGGGTCCAGCATATTGAGATGCTTCTCGTTGATCAGCCGCGTCTGCAGCGCCTGCCACTCCTCCCAGGCGCGCCTGGAGACCGTCTGCTGAATCTCCTGGCCCTTGGCACCGGGCAGCGGCGGGAACGCCAGCGCTTCGAGCTCTTGTTGGTACTTGCGGCAGAATACCGTCTGCGCCATGTAAGCCTCCTCTCAGTCGATAAGTGCATGCGCCTGGGCCAACGTGGCCAGCAGGGTCTTGACCGGCGCCGCCAACCCGACATTCGCCGGTGCGGCGGGATCGACCCACTGCTGGTTCGATTCGGCCACGGTGGCGGCCCGGCGATCCGGTAGTCGAGCCGGTCTCGGCGTGATCTCCAGGCGAAAGTGGGTGAACGTGTGTATAAACGGCTGCCACGCAGTGCCGAGGTGAGAGCCTCGATAGCGCCGCTCCAGCCAGTCATGCAGCTCACTGTCGCCATCGAACTGGGGAAAGCCCCACAGGCCGCCCCACAGACCGCTGGGCGGACGTTGCTCGAGCAGCACCCGTCCCGTGTCGTCCTGCAACAGTAACATCTGCGTCCGCCGCGTCGGCAACTCGCGTTTGGGCTTGGAGCCGGGATAGCGGCGCTCATCGCCCTGTTCGTGGGCCACGCAGACATCCTCGAATGGACACAGCAGGCAGCTCGGCTTGCCGCGCGTGCAGATCATGGCGCCGAGATCCATCATCGCCTGGGTGTATTCCGGCAGCCGGCGTTCCGGCGTATAGCGCTCCGCCAGCTCCCACAGCCTCGCCAGCACGTCGCTCCTGCCCGGCCAGCCCTCCACCGCGTGCAGGCGGGCCAGCACGCGCTTGACGTTGCCATCGAGGATCGCGGCACGCTGGCCGGTGCTGATGCTGACGATGGCGCCGGCCGTGGAACGACCGATCCCCGGCAGCGCCGTCATCGCCTCGAGGTCATGGGTCGGGAACTCGCCATCGTGTTCGTCGACGACGACTTGGGCCGCCTTGTGCAGGTTACGCGCGCGGGCGTAGTAGCCAAGCCCGGTCCACAGGTGCAGCACGTCGTCCTGGGGCGCCTCCGCCAGCGTCCGGACATCGGGGAAGCGCGCCATGAAGCGTTCGAAGTAGGGGATGACGGTGGTGACCTGGGTCTGCTGCAGCATGATCTCCGACACCCAGACCCGGTAGGGCGTCTTGTCGTGCTGCCACGGCAGCGACTTGCGGCCGTGCGCGTCGAACCAGCCGAACACTCGCTCGCGAAAGGCCTCGGCCGATAGGGCTATTTCCGCCAAACCGCACCTCTCCAGAGTGGTGGAATCGAGTTGAACATCGATGGTGAATCGATCAGGAAAATCAGAGCGCCGTTGGCCGGCTTGGCAAGAGGGCGCCGACATCGTGTCGGCGCGGGGAACCGGCTACCGGTCCGGCTCACTTGAACAGATCGCGGAGCTTGTTGCCGAGTTTCTCGGATGCGCCTTCCCCCAGTTTGTCGTCGATCTTCTGACGGGTCTCTTCATCCAGCTGCTTGTTCAGCTCTTCGTCGATACGCTCGCCAGCCTTGCGTTTGGCCTCGTCCGTGGCGAGATTCGCCAGCGACTCCTGGAACGCTTCGCGATCGAATCCACACCACTGCCCGGGTGCGTCGCTCAGGCTGCCTTGACAGCGAATCGGGAAGTCGATCTTGGCCAGGCGCGGATTGACGCCGCAGGCAGCCTTGTCGGCGGTGTCGGTAAAGCGCGCCGCCGCACGGTAGTCGAACCGGTTGGTCACCAGGTTGACATCACCCTTGCCGGTCACCGCGATGCCGGGAATGGCGATATCCAGATCGTCGTTGTGGGCCACACCATTGTCGACCTTCACGCTGGCCTGCAGCCGATCGAAGGCGGTGTCCTCGCTCCATTCGCGGGTCGACTCGCGCCCTTCCAGGGTCGCTACCGCGCTGCACAGCTGACGTGACACGTTGACGTCGAGCATGGCGCCGTCGTCGATCCGCAGCGCCGCCTGGCCATCGAGATTCTGCTTGAGTCCTTCGGCGGTATTGGTACGCGAATCGAAATCCCCCTGCAGATTGAGCTTGCCGCGCAGCGGAGAGTCCTTGCCGCTGAAGTCCTGGTAGAGCGGCGCGATGTCGACGCCATTCATGCGCTCGGTGAAGGACAGCTTCAGCGGCGGTTGGCGAAGATCGAGCGCGCTCGAGGCCTTCAGCGAGCCGCCGTAGAGCGAGGCATCGAGCGAGTCGATACGCTGGCGACCACCACTGCCACTGGTGGTCAACTCGACATCCCCCATCCGAATGCCCTTGGCCTTGAGCGAATCGAGCGTCAAGTGCCCTTCCTGCTTGAGCTCCGCCAGCCAATCGACCGGCAGCAGTTCGGCGCCTTCGGCCGCGGCCAACGCCGGCTGGACACCGAGCGCCGACAGCCAGGCCGTCTCCTTGCCATCAACGCTCTGGGTCCCGTCCGCGCTCTGGGTCCGGGGGGCCAGGTAGCGATCCAGGTCGAGCTGATCACCCGCCAGATCGAAGTCCAGCTCCCGGCCGTCGAAGGCGCCCCCCAGCGAGCCCTTAAACGTGGTGTCGTCCAGCGTCAGCTGCAAGTCGTCGAAGTCGATACGCTGGGCGCTGCCGGTGAAGGGCCCGCTCAACGAGAGCGCGGTGAGCGCCTTGTCGTCGGCACTGTTCACGTCGATACCGAAGCGCGTCAGCCAGTCCCGAACCGATAGCGGCGCGAGTTCCAGCCGCCCCCGGTATCGAGGCGCGTCGTCCAGTTGCGTGACGTCCAGGTTGCCTTTCAGGTTCAGCCCATCGTCGCCGCTCAGGACGACATCGCCGAACGTGGCGGTGCGGGCCTCCAGGTCGGCCACGGCATTGGCGCGCAGATCCAGCGACAGCGGCGTTTCCTGCATGGCCGTGTGGTAGAGCGAAGCGCCCAATTCGATTCCGTCGGCCCGATACTGCTTGGCCTGGGTATCCGCGACCAGCGTGGCGACCTTCAGGTTGAGCGACTGTGCCTGCTCGGCCAACGCCGGCAACTGCGCCTTGCCGTTGAGCGTCACGTTCCCGAAGGTGTAGCGTCCGGCGCCGAGATCCATGCGCATCTGGCTCTTGAACTGGAGGTTGCCCTCGATGTCCGGCTGGCGCCCGTCGACATCGAACGAGAGCTGAACCGGGAACGACGACTGCGGGCTGACGTTGCTGCTCTGCAGGCTGAGGTTGGCCAGGGTGACATCCAACGATTTCTGCCGGTCGACGTAGTTCACCTGGCTGTTGGCCACCTTGACGCTGGCGATATCGAACGCCACGGCCTGATCCTCGCCCGGCTTCAGACCGGGGCCCTTCTTCTCCGGCTGGGCCGGCGGCTCCGGCTCGGCGGTATTCTGCGACGGCGTCCCACCTGCGCCTGGCGAGGATGGGTCAGCGCTATCGTCGCCGGCCAGGCGATCCAGCAGCACCTGCCAGTTGCCCTGGCCCTGCGCGTCGCGGGCCAGATTGAGCCGCATGCCATCGAGAATCAGGCCATCGACCGACACGTCTCCGGTCAGCAATGGCGTGAATGCCACGCTCACTTCGGCACTGTCGAAGCCGACAAAGGGTGCATCGTCCTGCGACTGTTCGGGAAGCCAGGCTTCGGCGTCCTTGACGCTGACGCCGATGCGCGGATAGAAGGACCACGACAACGGACCGTCGAGACGCAGCTCGAGCCCGCTCTGGTTGCGGACCGCCTCGATCAGACGCGGCTTGAGGTCGTTCGGGTCGAAGAACGTGGTGATGTAGACGACGGCCACGACGACCAGAATCCCCAGCACCCCGATCGCCGCCAGCAGTGCCCTGACCAGCCCCTTCATTCGAATCCTCCCTGTGCACTGACGTGGGCAGGCCTTCGTGCGCCGGGACCGAGGCTCCACGCGAGTACGATGCGACGGAGCGTGACCCGATGATGCGACTCGACCTGCTGTGCGGCTTCCGGCATGCCCCCTGTGTCTCCCTGTCGGCGGAACGACTTGACTGCGGTGGAGAACGGCCGAATGACAGCCGCTCGATAAACACCGACATTGTAGCGGATGCGGGGCCCGATTCACTATAATGGCCGATTCTCGCCAACCGTACCGGGAGATTTCCCCCGCATGTCCGAGCGCATCGCCACGGTGTCGCGCGACACCAACGAGACGCAGATCACGGTCACGGTGAATCTGGACGGCAGCGGCCGTCTCGATTGCCGAACCGGGGTCCCCTTCCTCGACCACATGCTGGATCAGGTGGCTCGCCACGGCATGCTCGACCTGACGATAGACGCTCAGGGCGACCTCGAGATCGACGAGCACCACACCGTCGAGGATCTTGGCATCACCCTGGGCCAGGCATTCGCCCAGGCGATCGGGGACAAGCGCGGCATTCGCCGTTACGGCCACGCCTACGTGCCACTCGACGAGGCGTTGTCCCGCGTGGTGATCGACTTCTCGGGGCGGTCCGGGCTGTTCATGGATGTCGAGTTCACTCGCGCGACCATCGGCCGACTCGATACCCAACTGTTCTGGGAATTCTTCCAGGGCTTCGTCAACCATGCCCAGGTCACCCTCCACATCGACAACCTGAAGGGCTTCAACGCGCACCATCAGGCGGAGACCATCTTCAAGGCGTTCGGTCGCGCACTGCGAGCGGCTGTCGAGCAGGATCCGCGCATGGCCGGCCAGATGCCGTCGACCAAAGGCAGCCTGTGATACCGGCCGGCGCCATCACCGACTCAGCGAGGAAACCGCAATGACGATCGCCGTGATCGATTACGGGATGGGCAATCTGCACTCCGTGGCCAAGGCGCTCGAGCACGTCACCCATGAAAACGTCATGGTGACCCGCGACCCGCGCTCGATTCGCGGCGCTTCGCGGCTGGTGCTGCCCGGCCAGGGGGCGATCCGCGACTGCATGGGCGAACTCCAGCGCACCGAGCTCGAGGGGCTGGTCAAGGACCTGCTCGAGGAGCAGGCCAAACCGCTGCTCGGTATCTGCGTCGGCCAGCAGATGCTGTTCGAGCGCAGCGAGGAGAACGGCGGCATCGATTGCCTCGGCTTTCTCCCCGGTGGCGTCCGTCACTTCGGCCACAAACTGGTCAGCCCCGAGGGCGAGCGTCTCAAGGTGCCCCACATGGGCTGGAACCGGGTGACGCAGCACCACGCGCATCCGCTGTGGAACGGCATCGAAGACGGCGCGAGATTCTACTTCGTGCACAGCTATTACGTCGAAGCCCTGGAAGATGCCGATATCTTCGGCAAGACCGATTACGCTGGCGCCGAGGCCCATGTGGTCACCGGCCGAGGCACCGTGTTCGCGGTGCAGTTCCACCCGGAAAAGAGCGCCAGGGATGGCCTGCAACTGCTGGAAAATTTCGTCAACTGGGCGCCCTAGGCACGATCCGGGAAGTGGCTGCCTCGCCGGCTTTTCAGACGGCACCTGACTGACTCAAAGGACTCGAAACCATGCTGGTAATTCCCGCCATCGATCTCAAGGACGGCCAGTGCGTGCGGCTCAAGCAGGGCCGCATGGACGATGCCACGTCCTACGGCGACGACCCGGTGGCGATGGCCGCACGCTGGGTCGACGCCGGCGCCCGGCGGCTCCATCTGGTCGATCTCAACGGCGCCTTCGAGGGCAAGCCGGTCAACGGTGAAGCCGTCACGGCGATTGCCCGCGCCTATCCGGACCTGCCGATCCAGATCGGCGGCGGCATTCGCAGTGCCGAGACCATCGAGCACTATCTCGCCGCCGGCGTCAGCTACGTGATCATCGGCACCAAGGCGGTCAAGGAGCCGGACTTCGTCGGCGAGATGTGTCGTCGCTTCCCCGGCCACGTGATCGTCGGCCTGGACGCCCGCGACGGTTTCGTCGCGACCGACGGCTGGGCCGAGGTCTCGACGGTCAAGGCAGTGGACCTGGCCAGGCGCTTTCGAGATGACGGCGTCTCCTCGATCGTCTACACCGACATCGCCCGCGACGGGATGATGCAAGGCGTCAACGTCGAAGCCACCGCTCAACTCGCCCGCGACGGTGGCCTGCCGGTGATCGCCTCCGGCGGAGTGACCGATCTGGAAGACATCCGCGCGCTGGCCAAGGTCGCCGACAGCGGCATCATCGGTGCCATCACCGGCCGAGCCATCTACGAAGGCTCGCTCGATGTCGCCGAGGCCCAGGCCTTGAGTGATTCGATTCAGGGCGATTCGATTCGGGGCGATCGGATCGATACCGAAGGAGCCCGCTCATGACATTGGCCAAGCGCATCATTCCCTGCCTCGACGTCGACGCCGGCCGCGTGGTCAAGGGTGTCAATTTCGTCGGTATTCGCGATGCGGGCGACCCGGTGGAGATCGCCAAGCGCTACAACCAGCAGGGCGCCGACGAGATCACCTTTCTCGACATCACCGCCAGCCACGAAGACCGCGACACCACCGTCGAGATGGTCGAGCGCATTGCCGGCGAGGTATTCATCCCGCTCACCGTCGGGGGCGGCATCCGTCGCTGCGAGGATATCCGCACCATGCTCAACGCCGGGGCGGACAAGGTCTCGATCAATACCGCCGCCGTCACCAACCCGGATTTCGTGCGCGAGGCCGCCGAGCGCTTCGGCAGCCAGTGCATCGTGGTGGCGATCGACGCCAAGCGGGTCAGCGCCGAGGGCGAGACCCCGCGCTGGGAGATCTTCACCCATGGCGGCCGCCGGCCCACCGGACTGGATGCCGTCGAGTGGGCGTGCAAGATGGTCGAATACGGCGCTGGCGAACTGCTGCTCACCAGCATGGATCGCGATGGCACCAAGGTCGGTTTCGATCTCGGCGTGACCCGCGCGATCAGCGACGCGGTCGAGGTACCGGTGATCGCTTCCGGCGGTGTCGGCAACCTCGATCACCTGGTTGCCGGGGTCAAGGAAGGCGGCGCCGATGCGGTGCTTGCCGCCAGCATCTTCCACTTCGGTGAGTACACCATTCCCGACGCCAAGCGCTACATGGCCGAGCACGGGATCGAAATGCGACTCTGAGCGCTGTGAGCCTGCGCCTGAGCCGCGAGAGCGGATCGACGACAGCGCCGCGGCCCGATCGGGTCGCGGCGCTGTCGCATCGTCATCGCGGACGCTCTCAAGGCAGGTAGCGTGACCGGAAGATACCGTCGAGATCGGCATACGGGATGGTCAGCACCGGCTGGCCGACGGCATAGGGCGCCAGGTCGTAGACCTGATACTTGACTGCGACGGCATCCGCCAGCGGGGCGACATTGTCGGAGACGACGAACGGCCACTGGGATTCTGACAGTCCGTTAGCCTGATCGGTCTCCAGCCAGCGCCGGTGGGCCCGCTCCAGCGCGGCTTCGTAGGCCGGTCGCTTCCCCGGTTGCAGCATGTCGGCAAGATCGACGATCTGCTGCGTATCGCGCTCGATCACCATGTAGGAGGTCAACGGCAAGCCGTGGGCGCCGCCACTGTAGAGATAGCCGTCGAGTTCGATCACCAGCAGGTCATCGTGATCCGCCACCACGTCGGCCTTGAGATCGGCCTCGTAGCCCGGCAGCTGCGGCACGTCCTCGCGAGCGCGACGCGAAGCCGCGAAGACCTGGTCGGCAAAGGCTTCGAACGAGGTGGCCTGCCCCATGGCATTGCCGTCGGGGCTGTCGCTGAGCCCGCTCGCCAGCCCGAACAGCCGTCGCTCGAGTTCGGCGGAGAGCCGTGGTGACTCGGGGAAACGCAAGTAGGCCGCGTTGACGTTGGCGCAGCTCTCTTTCTCGCAACCGGGCTCGTGGGCGCTCTTCACCACCGCCTCGGTTCGCAGGGCGTCACCTCCCCAGCCGGTCAGGCTCTGGCAGCCCGACAGCATGACGGCCGCCAGGGTCAGGCCGCCAATCAACCAGCGCTTCTGCATGATGTTCCTCCATGAACGTTCGTGGGTCGGGGCGCCGAGTGGTCGTCAGCGTTATCCACACGCCTCAGCGTAGCCGTTTTACCCACAACCGGTAGCGGGTCAGTCGAGGCTCAGTCCAAGGTTGCTGACCCCCTGGTTGCGACCGAGCGCGCGCAGTGCCGAGAGATCCTCGAGCCTGGGGTCGGCCTCGAGCGCTTCGAGCACCGCATCCTGGAAATCACGCTCGTCCTGCATCAGGTCATGCTCACGAAACAGTGCATCGAGCCGTTCGGCGTCCTCGCTGCCCTCGGTCATTTCGATATAGGCGCGTACGCCGTTACGCGAGACGCGGCTCACCTCCAGCGCCGCTTCCGGTGCCTCGCCGCGCAGGGTATCGAGCAGCGTGGTCAGTGCCATGACCGCTTCCGTCGCCCGCCGCGCACCGAAGCTGTCATCGGTCTCCGGCGGCTCGATAGCGGCCAGCTTCTCGGCCTGCTTGTCGAAGTCGATCCTCGCCGCGGCGATCTTGAGCCGCTCCCACACCAGATCCAGCACGTTATGGAGCACGCTGGGGTTGCCCTGCCCGCTCACGACGGCGTAGAGCGCGTAGTTTGGCACCAGCCGCTCACTCAAGGCGGCCATGAACGCGATCCGCCGGCGCGCATCGAGCTGACGCAATCTGGCGTTGAAGCTACCCGAGGGCTTGGTCATGAACTCTCCATCATCCTGGCCACATCATCACTCTGGCCACATCAAATGCGTGGGTACGCGATCGCTGGCATCGAAGACGACACCCTCGGCGCGCAGTTTCTCGTGCTGGCGCTGGGCGCCGCCATGATCCGCGATTCGGCGGCTGGCCCCGATGACCCGATGCCAGGGGAGGTCGTGCCCGGTCGGCAACTGTCGCATTGCCGTACCGACCATGCGCGCCGTGGCACCTTCCGTCATCCCGGCGATTCGACCATAGGTGGTAACGCGCCCCGGCGGGATCTGCGCCACGATGGTATAGATCTGTTCGAGAATCTGGGCACGGATGGCCATGGCTAACTGCTAACTCCCCGCTTGTGGCGTCGCCCGGTCGACCCCATCATGGACGTATCATGCATATCTATTTTCTCCAGCATAGTCCGTTGTTCGGCCCGGCCCGCATAGCGGACTGGCTCACCGGCCTGGGTCACAGCTACAACCACTGCCGGCTCGACGAGGGCGAACTGCCGCCGCCGCTGGCCAACTGCGACGCGCTCGTGGTGCTCGACGCTTTCTCGCCCCCGGCGGCGACGCTGCTCAAGCGAGAACGCAAGCTGGTGGAGCGCGCCCTCAAGAGCAACAAGCCGGTGTTTGGCATCGGCTTCGGTGCCGGCCTGATCGCCGAGGCGCTCGGCGCCATCGTATCGCCCGCGGTGCAGCCGGAAATCGGTTGGCAGCCGCTGACCCTGGCCGACGACAGCCCCTTCGATCTGCCGGAAACCTTCGAGGCACTGCTCTGGCATCGCGACATCTTCGGCCTGCCGGATGGCTGCCTGCCGCTGGGCAGCACGCCGGGCGGCCCGGTCCAGGGGTTCGCCTGGGATGCGGGTCGCGTCATCGCGCTGCAGTGCCACCTGGAATCGACGGCCCAGGGCACGGCGGATCTATGCGATCACGACCTGCCGGCGACCGCTGCCACGGCCTACGTCCAGACCCGTGACGAGATCCTGCGCGACCCGAAACGCTTCGATCGCCAGGCGGCGCTGCTGGATCGGGTCATGACCCAGTGGCTCGACGGTCGCTAGGGTCGAAACGAGGATTCCCGCGCTAGGCCGCGTACTGACGCTCCCACTGCCGGGCGACCGCCAGACAGCTGTCCCAGTCCCCGATGTGCAGCGTCGGTCGGGGCTGGTGCTCGATCTGATGGCGATACATCGGGTCGTAATATTCCCGCAGCAGCGGAGCCAGCCAGTCATCGTGCGCCTGCACGTTGCCGAGGCGCTGCGCCGAGAATGCCCGCTGCTGCGCCTCGATCAGTCGCGCCAGTCGCTCGCCCCCCAGGCGTTTGCCGAGACGTTTCAGTGCACTGGAGAGCTGCTTGCGAAACAGCACTTCGCCCAGTTGCGGCCCATAGTGGCGATGGTAGATCTCGCTGAGATCCTGGATGTAATCCTTGCGGATCTGTTCGAGGCGCCACTCCAGCGGCATCTCCACACGAATGCACGGCGCCGCTTTCATCGACTGCCAGAAGGTCGCCGGTATCGCCAGGCGCCCGATACGCTGCGACTCGTCCTCGACCACGCGGGCTCGTGGCAGGCGCATCAGGTCCAGCGTCAGACCGTGTTCGAAATCGATCTGCGAGGGGCCGGCCAGCGGATGCTGGCCGAAGGCCGAGCCCTTGTGACGTGCGTGACCTTCCAGGTCGACCCCCGAGTCCAGCGCGTTGATCAGTGCCGTCTTGGCACACCCTGTCAGGCCGGCGATCAGTAGCAGGGGAGCGTGGCTATGGGTTTCGAGCGCCTCGATCAGCCGATTGCGCATCGCCTTCCAACCGCCGCGAATTCGCGGCAGCGGGTGGCCTCGCTCGGCCAGCCACTGCTGTGAAATCTTCGAGCGCATGCCACCGCGGAAGCAGTAGATCACGCTATCCGGCGCCGATTCGATCGCCTGCTCCCAGGCGGCAAGACGCGACTCACGACGATCGCCCGATACCAGGTGGTTGCCCAGTTCCACCGCCGAGGCCTGACCGGCGTGCTTGTAACGGATCCCGACCTCGCGGCGCTCGTCGTCGTCCATCAGCGGCAGGTTGATCGCACCGGGCAAGGCACCGGCCGAGAACTCGATCGGCGCGCGCACATCGATCAGAGGCCGCTCCAGCAGCGCAAGGTCGGCGTCGACGAACTGATTGCCCTTCAACCGCGCACCTCGATCAGTCCAGCGCCGCCGCGGGGGGTGACGCACTCGCCGAAGGCCTCCAGCTTGAGCTGGTGCTGGCGCCCGATCCGTTCGACGTCGTCGGCCCAGGCCGGATCCACGGCCAGCAGCAGCCCGCCGGAGGTCTGCGGATCGCACAGCCACTGCCAGTGGGCGGCATCCATGTCCGGCAGCGCCTCGCCGATCGCCTCGCGATTGCGCCCCGTACCGCCCGGCACCGCACCCTGGCGCCGGTAGGCCTCGGCCTCGGCAAGCCTCGGCAGCTTGGCGAAGTCGATTCGCGCCTCGACGCCGCTGGCCGCGCACACCTCGCTCAGGTGACCCGCCAGGCCGAAGCCGGTGACATCGGTCATGGCATGCACGCCCTGGACCTTGGCCAGCTCCTTGCCGATATCGTTGGCGACCAGCATGGTCTCCCGCGCCAGACCGTGATGACCGGCCTGCAGCCTGCCCTGCTTTTCGGCCGTCGTCAGCAGTCCCACGCCCAGCGGCTTGGTCAGGTAGAGCAGATCGCCGGGCTTGGCACCGCTGTTGAGCTTGAGGTTGTCGAGATCGACCAGGCCGTTGACCGCGAGCCCGAAGATCGGTTCCGGCGCATCGATGGAGTGTCCGCCCGCCAGGGCGACGCCCAGTTCACGGCAGACCGCCTGAGCGCCGGACATGACGTCACCGGCGACTTCCGCCGGCAGCTTGTCCAGTGGCCAGCCAAGGATACCCAGCGCCATGATCGGCGTCCCCCCCATGGCGTAGACGTCGCTGATGGCGTTGGTCGCCGCAATGCGGCCGAAGTCGAACGGATCGTCGACGATCGGCATGAAGAAATCGGTGGTGGAGATCAGCCCGCGGCCGTCACCGAGATCGTAGACGGCGGCATCCTCGCGCCCCTGGTTGCCGACGATCAGGTTCTTGCTGTTGGCGCCCGGCCCCGCCTTGGCGAGAATACGGTCGAGTACGTCAGGGGCGATCTTGCAGCCGCAGCCGGCCCCATGGCTGTACTGCGTCAGGCGAATGGCACTCATCTCTGGCTCCTCGTCCCGTTCCTGGAGATATCGATCCTGGCAATCAGTTTAACCGACCCGGCGACGCGACTCAGCGCCGACGACCGGATCGCACCCTGTCGACCGCTTGGCGGCAGCGGCTACGGCCCGCCCGCTCACAGCGCCTCCAGCGCCTCGGCCAACTTGTCGACCGCCACCACCTGCATGCCGGCGGGCGCTTTCTTGGGCGCGTTGCCGCGCGGCACGATGGCCCGCGTGAAACCATGCTTGGCGGCCTCGACGATGCGTTCCTGGCCACTGGGTACCGGCCTGATCTCCCCGGAGAGGCCGACCTCGCCAAACACCACCAGCTCCCGCGGCAGCGGCCGGTTCTGGAGACTGGAGACCACGGCCAGCAACACCGCCAGATCGGCACTGGTCTCCAGCACCTTGACCCCGCCGACGACGTTGAGAAAGACATCCTGGTCGCCGGTGAACAGCCCACCGTGCTTGTGCAGCACGGCGAGCAGCATCGCCAGGCGATTGTGGTCGAGCCCCACCGCCACCCGGCGCGGATTGCCCAGCGCGGATTCGTCGAGCAGCGCCTGCACCTCGACCAGGATCGGACGGGTGCCTTCCCACACCACCATTACCAGACTGCCGGAGGCCAGCTCCTCGCTCCTCGACAGGAAGATCGCGCTAGGATTCTTGACCTCTTTGAGACCGAGCTCGACCATCGCGAACACGCCGAGCTCGTTGATCGCGCCGAAGCGGTTCTTCTGTCCGCGCAGGGTGCGAAAACGCGAGTCGCTGCCACCCTCGAGCAGCAGCGAGGCATCGATCATGTGCTCGAGCACCTTGGGCCCGGCCAGGGTGCCATCCTTGGTCACGTGGCCGACCAGCAGCAGCACGGTATTGCTCTGCTTGGCGAAGCGCGTCAGCGCCGCCGCCGACTCCCGGACCTGGGCCACGCCGCCGGGCGCCGAGCCGATATCCTCCAGGTGCGTGGTCTGGATGGAGTCGATGATCAACACCTCGGGCCGCTCTCGCTCCGCCACGGCCAGCAGCGTCTCGATGCTGGTCTCGGCGAGCATCTTGAGCCCCTGGGTCGGCAGTTGCAGACGGTGGGCCCGCATCGCCACCTGCGACAGCGACTCTTCGCCGGTCACGTAGAGAACGCGCTTGCTCTGGGCCAGGCGGCAGGCCGTCTGCAGCAGCAGGGTGGACTTGCCGGCGCCGGGATGGCCGCCCAGCAACACCGCCGAGCCGGGCACCAGCCCGCCGCCGAGTACCCGGTCGAACTCCTCGAACGTGGAGCTGAAACGGGGTACCTCGGTCAGGTCTACGCCAGAGAGATCGACGACTTCCCGCGACAGCGCACCGGTATAGCCGCCACGAGCGCCGCTGCTACCGGGAGTCGAGGCGCCGGGGCGGGCACCGCCGATGCGAATCTCGGTCAGCGTGTTCCATTCACGGCAGTTGCTGCACTGGCCTTGCCATTTGCTGTATTCCGCACCGCATTCAGTGCAGACGAAGGCGCTCTTCGCTTTTGCCACGCGCGGGGTCTCCGTCAGGCCGGGTAGAGGGTCGCAAGATGCGTATGGTGCCACAAATGGCCAGCCCACAACGACGAGAGGCGGCCCGTGGCCGCCTCTACGATCGTCAGCGTCTTGCCTACTGGCGAGTCAGGCGCAACATCTGGCCGTTCTCGAAGCGACGACGCTGGGGGTCGATCAGTTCCAGCGTGCGGTCATCGATCTTCTGGAAATAGTAGATCTGGCCTTCGCCGTTCGGCGTCAGCTCGTAGACCGTGGCCTGCGGGTCGACCGCGGTACCCGTCATCGTCTCCCACTGACCTTCGTACTGCTCGGGGTCCGGATTCTGCGGGTGATTCACGTAGTCGGCTTCGAGCGTAAAGGTGCGCTGTGACGCCGGCGAGGATTCGGAACCGTTGAGGTTGACGGTCAGGTCGATGCCATCGCAGCTACGGCAAGGCAGCGTGCCTTCGTAGGTGACGGCACTCGACGACGCGCCGGCAGAGGAATCGGCGGTGCCGGGCTGAGTCTGAGATCCTCCGCTGGCACAACCGGCCAGTACGGCTACCGTGGCGGCGCTGGCCAGCAACGTCCTGATCTGCATATTGGTTCTCCTTACACTTCTGGGCCATACAGGCCGCCTTGGCGGCCACGTGACTACAGGATAGCGGTAAGTCTCACGCATGACATCCCATTCAACCGAGAGCGTCAGACTGCCACGCGAGAGCGCTTCAATCCATTACTGGATAGTCGGTATAGCCTTCCGCGCCACCGCCATAGAAAGTCTCCGGATTCGGCTCGTTGAGGGCTGCATCACGCCGGAACCGCTCGACCAGATCCGGATTGGCGATGTAGGGGCGGCCGAAAGCGGCGGCGTCGCCCAGCCCTTTGTCGATCAAGGCCTCCGCGCGTTCGGCCGTGTAGTGCCCGCAGTAGATCAGCGTACCGCTGAAGCGCTCGCGCAAGTCGCGGCGGAAATCGTCGGTCAGTTGCGGACCTTCGCCGGTCCAGTCGGGCTCATTGACGTGCAGATAGGCGATTTGGCGACGGCTCAGTTCGCTGGCCAGATAGCGCATCATCGCCTCGGGTTCGTCATCCGACAGGCCGAAGATTTCGATGAACGGCGACAGGCGCACACCGACGCGCCCGGCGCCCATGACCTCGTTCACGGCATCGACGACTTCCAGCAGCAGACGGGCGCGGTTGACCACGCTGCCGCCATAGCGGTCATTGCGCTGATTGCTGCCGGTGGCGAGAAATTGCTGCAGCAGGTAGGCATTGGCGGCATGGACCTCCACCAGATCGAAGCCGGCCCGCTGGGCGCGCTTGGCAGCCTGACGGTAATCGTCGATGACACCGGGGATTTCGTCGAGCGCCAGCGCCCGCGGGGTACTGGTCGGATGCTGGCCCGAGCTGCCGTCCTCGAACTCGACGAAGCAGTTGGCCCCCTCGGCGCGCAGGGCACTGGGGGCGACCGGCGCCTGGCCATCCGGCTGCACCATCTCGTGGGAGATGCGTCCGACATGCCAGAGCTGAAGCGCGATCTTGCCACCGGCATCGTGCACGGCGTCGACGACCTGACGCCATCCGGTTTCCTGGGCATCGGTCCAGATCCCCGGGGTATAGACGTAGCCACGCGCCGTGGGAGAGATGTTGGTTGCTTCACTGATGATCAGCCCGGCACCGGCCCGCTGCGCATAATATTCCGCCTGCAATGCCCCCGGCACGCTGTCCGGGGTTCTGGCGCGCGTCAGTGGTGCCATCAGCACCCGGTTGGAGAGCTCGATGTCGCCGACGGTGATGGGCGAGAGTAGCTTTTCGTAGGACATGGTCTTCCTTGATGCGCTGTTGAACGATGTCCGTTAGGTGAGGCCGTTAGAGCACTAATCAACCCTGCCAGGCACATTCGATGGCCGCGGCTTGCGCCGTTTCAGGCCAGAGGTCACTATGAGTGCAGACCCGCCACGCTTAACAGGCACCGTAGAAAACGTCCCGCGAGAGATCATGAGTCAATTCTGGAGTCCCGCCGTTCGCGCCCTGACCCCCTACGTACCGGGCGAGCAACCGCGCGAAAGACTGATCAAGCTCAATACCAACGAGAACCCTTATCCGCCGTCCCCGACCGTCGAGCGGGTACTGCAGGCGTTCGCGGTGGACCACCTTCGTCGCTACCCAGATCCCGAGTCACTGGCGCTGCGACAGGCTTTGGCGAAGACCCATGGCGTCGAGCCGGAACAGGTGTTCGTCGGCAATGGTTCCGACGAGGTGCTGGCGCTGGCATTCCAGGCGTTCTTCTGTCAGCCGAAGCCACTGCTGATGCCGGCCATCAGCTACAGCTTCTATCCGGTCTACTGCAAGCTCTACGATATTCACTACCGTACCGTAGCGCTGGACGACCGCTGGCAGATCGCCCTGGAGGCCTTCGATTCCGACAATGGCGGTGTGGTGTTCGCCAACCCTAACGCGCCGACCGGCCATGGGCACCCCCGTCAGGCTGTCGCGCAGCTGCTGGAGCGCATCACCGAGAGCGTGGTGCTGGTCGACGAGGCTTATGTCGATTTCGGCGGCGAGAGCGTCGTACCGCTGATCGCGGACCATCCCAACCTGCTGGTCACCGGAACCCTGTCGAAAGGACGCAGCCTGGCCGGCTTGCGTGTGGGCTATGCCATCGGCTCGCGTGAGCTGATCGAGGGACTGGAGCGGGTCAAGAACTCCTTCAACTCCTACCCGATCGATATGCTGGCCAGCGACGTCGCCATTGCCTCGCTGCAGGACGAGTCGCACTTCAAGGCATGCTGCGAACGGGTCATGGCCACCCGCGAGTGGACACGCCAGCAGCTCGAGACGATGGCGTTCGAGGTCCTGCCATCACAGACCAACTTCCTGTTCGTGCGTCACCCCAAGCACAGTGGGGCAAGCCTGTTCAGCGGTCTGCGCGAGCGCGGCATCCTGGTCCGCCATTTCAACAAGGATGGCCTCAGCGACTTCCTGCGTATCTCGATCGGCACCGACGACGAGATGAACAGTCTGATCGAAGCCCTGCAGGTCATGCAGTCGGCGTGATGGCCACAAGGCCGGTACCGTCAAAACGGTATCGGCTTTCCTGCCCAATCCCAGAAACTGCCGCTCTCATCAGGGCGGCGGTCTTCCATCACTGCGAGCAATCGCTCCGCCACGAAATCTGGCGTGAAAAGCTTGCCCTCCGGAACCCTGCTCTGAAAAGGTTGGGATAGGCCGGTGTCGGTCGTTCCCGGATGCAGGCTGAGTACGATCGCCTGACGATTGTAGCGTGCCAGTTCGACAACGGCCGTGCGCAGGAACATGTTGTGCGCCGCCTTGCTGGCCCGATAGCCGTACCACCCGCCCAGTTCGTTATCGCCGATCGATCCCACCCTGGCCGAGAGGCTGGCAATGATGGCGGGATGGCGGCCCTTGAGGGAGTTGACCAGCGTCTGGATCAGCAGAACCGGCGTGATGGCGTTGACGTGAAATAGCGTGGACAACGTCTCGGCATCCAGATCCTCGAGCCGCTTTTCCGGCGAGATCGCACGCCGCTCGTCATGCAACAGGCCAATGGCATTGAACAGCAGGTGGATGGGGTCGCCATTCACTCTGTCCCCCAGCAGCCTGCGCCCCTGTTCGGTCGTGACATCGACTTTCAGATTCTCGACTCTGGAATCCTCATGCTCGGGATCACGCCGGGAAACCGCGATGACACGCCCCGGGCGTTCGCTCTCTAGCAGACGATTAACCATGGCCTGACCGATTCCACCGCCGGCACCGGTAACGACCGCGGTAAACTGATCGGGAAGATAATCCAGCATATCGACCTCTCATGCGTGCCATGCCCGATCAATACACTAGCTCATGCGGCGCGGAGAGGAACGTTTCAGGCCGTTGAGCCGACCCTTTGAACCTAGACATGGACGCCGCTGCAGAGCTATCTCATGGATCGCAGCCCGCAGCCCGCAGCCCGCAGCCCGCAGCCCGCAGCCCGCAGCGATCGTGTGCCGGACAAAGAAAAACCCCAGCTTCTCTCGAAGCTGGGGTTTGGGATAGAAGCCTGACGATGACCTACTCTCACATGGGGAGACCCCACACTACCATCGGCGCTAAGCGGTTTCACTGCTGAGTTCGGCATGGATCAGG
>NZNW01000130.1 GCA_002695065.1 Salinicola sp.
CGAACGCGAACTGTTCCATGCCCGTCGCGAGAAACTCCGCGAGGCCACCAGCTCGCTGGATCACGAGATCCAGATGGCGCAGCGCCGCCTGGACCTGGTTCAACCCCTCGTGGCGCGCCAGGCCGTCAGCCGCATGGAAGCGCTGCAACTGCAGCAGGACATCGCCTCCCTGCGTGGTAAACGCGCGGAGATTCAGAACACTTATGTCCAGGATGCCTATACCGAATTGACCGACAAGAAGGGCGAGCTCTCTTCGCTCGAACAGGTCCTGGTGCAGAAGCGCGACCAGTATCAGCGTACCGAGATCCGGTCACCCGTGCATGGTCGCGTCAATGCCATCAACTACACCACCCAGGGCGGCGTGGTGCCGCCAGGGGAAACGATCATGGAAGTGATCCCGCTGGAGGACCAGTTGCTGATCGAGGCGAAGATCAAACCCAGTGATGTCGCTTTCCTGGCACCGGGCATGTTCACCAGTGTGAAGATCACGGCCTACGACTACACGATCTATGGCGATCTCGACGGTACGGTCGAACAGATTAGTGCCGATACCATCGAGGAAGAGACCCCGCGCGGGACGGAGTCCTATTACAAGGTCTATATCCGCACCGATACCAGTTCCCTGAAGCACGATCAGGAAACGCTGCCGATCATTCCCGGCATGATCGCCCAGGTGGACATCCAGACCGGTGAGCGCAGCGTCATGAACTATCTACTGAAGCCACTTCTGAAAGCGAGGCTGTATTGAGGCTTCGCCGCCTGCCGGCGAGGAGATGGGGCTCCGTCAGGTCGTAGCCCGTCTTTCAACTGGTGCGGTGGGTTGAATCGAGGGGCCGTTGCCACTTTAGATACGAACATGCGGATTAATATATCCGCTGCCATTCAGGATAAAAGCGTTGTTCAAAAGATAGCCTACAAGAGTTCTAAAATGAAGTGAGATATTAGAGAACGCCGAAGAGCCCTATACCCAAGAGCTGGGATCACGGGGTAGTTGTCCGTGCGGATCAAACACGCTCAAGCTGTCCTGGCTGGTGAGGGTATCCGTGAAAAGCACCAAGTTGATGCCCCCGGGCCTCGCCAGTGAGGGGAAGAGGATGCCTTGGGCACCGGTTTCAAGAGCCATATCGCCTAGGAGCCAGGAAGGTGGTTCAACGCGCTCGTGGAACCACATCCGTCGCCAGTCACAGTAGAGCTCCTGCCACAGCGGATCCCAAGCACCGCTATATCCGGCTCGGAAATCGATCACTGGGACAAGATCAACCTCGTAGCTGACGATCAAGCCCGGCGACATGAGCGCGGATAGCTGCCTGGATTCCGCCATAGCGGTCGCTTCATCGAGAGAAAGGTAGAGAGCTGGCACCCCGACCCTATTCAGGCGTCCGCCATGCTCCCCCGCCCCCGCACCACTCGTCGGCATGAACGCCCACTTGGGATCATGGACGCGATAGGCAGCCGCGGCGAAATGTAGAAGCTCGATCACCCTACGACACCCGCCTGCAGGGCTCGGATATAACGCAGCAGGTCCTCGCTGCGGCCATCGCTGACCAACTGCTCGGCGGTCTGGTAGTCGAACGTGCTGATGGGCTCGTTGCGAAACCAGAACAGGGCATCGTGAAAGCTCCCATTGATATCCGTCGCCGCGGCCAGCACCCGGATGGCATCGCGCAGAAAGCTCTGCAGTTTTTCGGCACCCTCCGCGCGGTTGATGGTAGTTCGGTGGACGTGAGCGCGGCTGGCAAGCACCTGGATGTCCATGCTGAGGGCACTGGCAAACAGGCGAGGGTTGATGATGGGATGCCCACCCGGCCGCGCCGCCGCCCTCAAATCCTGGACGAAACGATCGAAGCTGTCCGGCGCACGGTAGTTGCTCGGTTCGATCGGCTGACGAAGGGCTTCGGTAGCCATGGCGCACTCCTCAAAGTTTTTGCATCCTATATACTTCACAAAAGCATCATAGCATCTTCATGGACGGTGCGCAGCGTGGTGGTGTCAAAGGTTGGAAGGAGGCAGCGGAGGCATGGCTCCAGACGAGCGGGCGGGGAGACGGCAGCGCGGCGCGTGGTTGCGGCCGGCAGGCGCAGAATATGGATGGATCTCCACGGCGGTATCAGCCATCAGGTGTACCGCGTTCATGCCGGGCGGGCAGTAGAGAACGTTAAACGCATCTGATAGGTTTTTTCGCGACAAAGATACCTTAGCCCTTTGGCTAGATCATCTAACGAATCTGCGAGAACCTTACATGCCAAAATTCAAACGCCAGATCATCTCAGTCGACGGTTTTTCCGACGGCCTACTCCCATTCTTAAACAATTTCCTGAGCACTTCCATTCTCATGGCCATGAGTCTGTTGGCGCTAACCCAGATCCCTAAATACATCATTGCCATCCCCGCCCTATTAACCTTAATTCTCGCCCTAATCGGAATGCTTATCAATAACTTCAGATTTATAAAGCAAACTATTCCGAACCCGACACCTGAAACCTTGAAGCCGCACTTTGAGGCGAAGGACCCGAAAACACCGGGCTGGTTCATGAGCTTTTACCGAGAACTCAGAAACAATCCGGGATATATTCTAACAGGACTAGTAACCTTGGCGACCACTGAACTCTTAGTTTTAGCGGGGTTCGTAAACATGGCGATCAATTTAAAAGCGGCATTATAAGAGCATTTCCCTAGCACCGGTCGCGAGCTATCAGCGAGTACTGCTGACTGCTTGGATCAACTGCTCTGCGGGCACGTAGCGCAAGACGACGTCGGCCGCCGTCAGTTGATCGATATCCTGATGCAGCTTCTGGCAATAGGGGCAAGTCGTGTCGTGAACACGGTGATCTGACCCGCCTCCTCGCCCTGGACTGGGAAGTTCATGGTGCTGTCTGAAGGCAATGCCTTCAGCTGTGCCAAACGGTCCTGTCGTCCGTGCTGGTCGGTGACATCGATAAGGCCATTGGTGGCGTTGTCGTGAAGCGTGCCGACGATCATCCGTCGCCCACTGAGCATCGCTGTCGAAGGTCTCGCCATTAGCCAGCCCCACTCGTACAGCGGACCTTCGATCTCTACGGGACGAACCGAGTCGAGTGTGGCCGAGTTGCCGTTGATCACCAGCGTCTTCAGCGTGGGGGGACCTGCGCCGCCGCGACCACGGTATTCGCAAGCAAAGGCATGGGCGCCAGAAGCGCCAGCAACGGAAGGCTGGTCAGCATCGCTTTCATCTCAGGGCCTCCAGGCTCTTGACCGCCGACTAGCCACCGTCCAACAGTCCCCCATTAAGAATGGCATCGTAGCGATCGACAAAGCGATCGAGGAGATCGATCAACCGGAAACGACCATTGGCGCGTTCAGCAGTAGTTGCTGCAGCTGATTCCGATAGTCGTTGGAAGCAGTGATGTCGAGGTTGGAAAAAGCGGTACGAGAAATGATCTGATCAAGACCGACCAACTCTGTCGCCGGTAGCTCGTGTACCCCGCCAGGAGCGGGCTGGGACAGATCGTAGTAGGAAGAGAGGGTTGGCTGGGAATCCAGACCGATGAGGAGGACTCGTAGACCGGCGCCTACCCGGCGACCGCCGAGGTTAGCTGTCGTGGTGGTCTTGCCGACGCCGCCTTTGGAACAAACCGTTGCTGAAACGCGCATTGCTGCACCTCATCCGTGGACATGCGGAATGAGTGCAGAGGTGACGTGACATAGCAGGAATCTTTTCGCCGACCGCTGGCTCCCCGAACAGGACTCGAACCTGTGACCCAATGATTAACAGTCAGTTGGACTATTTGAGTCGGAAAAACCCGAAGTTTCAGTCGCTTAAGAAAAACATGCCTGATATGAAGTGCTGGCTAATTGCCTACCGCGCCTGCACTACATTGGCATCAGCAATCTTGGATTCCGAGGTGATCATTGTCAAGCTGCCCGCCGCAAGAACGAGCGGCCGTCTCTGGGCCGCCCTTTGCTCGCCTAAAATCTAGGGGCACCGACGTTGATTCAGCGCCTTCCTCATGGAGTCAACGCTAGGATGAACATACTCCATGGTTGTGCGCATACTAGAGTGGTCGAGGATCATTTGGGTGACTCGGATGTTACGATCAGGGTCTTCCATGAGGTCGGTCCCGAGAGTGTGCCTAAACCGATGTGGTGTGACCCGCGTGCCGCAAAACCCTGACAGCCTCTTAAAGAAATGCTCGACCTGATTTATGTCCATCTCCTTGCGCCGATGCCTACGTGAAAAGCGGTTTACGTTAAAAAGCTGATCTTCACGTTTGAAACCTTCACGATGCGCCGCAAGCATCAGCTTTGCAATGTAAGGGTACAAGCCATCTGCGATCGGCACTACGGACTCAGAATAGGTTTTGGATCCTTCAAACGAAGTCACTAAAATCATTCTCTTGAGATCAACGTCTTTGGCTTTAATATGGAGCAACTGATTCAATCTGATACCTGTGAAATAAAAAGCCTCAATAACGGTCTCCCAAAACCAAGCGGGATAGAGCTTCGATGGATCACCTTGCGCGGTTTCGAATCTACGGCATACATCCATGACCTCACGCACATACCTGATAGTATACGGCTGTAAGGTTTTCTTAGGCTTGCGAGGCTCCCTGACCCGCACCTGATTAAACGGATTTTCCTCGACCATTATGAGTTGATGCTTGATCCCAAAATTGTATAGCGCAGCCAGATGCCTCACATAATTATTCCAGCTAACCTCGACAATGCCACGTGGATTTTCCCTCGAACGCAATGCCACTTTACGCCAAGCGCATACTTTTTCTCTGGAGAGCATGCTCGGATAAGTTTCCTTTCCGAAGTGACGGCGAGCGGCTCTCACTGCTGAAGCATAGCTATCAACGGATTTCGGCTTGAGATGTGTGTCGGCACAGTACCTGCTCAGCAACTCCATAAAAGACACATCATTCATTCGTTTCGTCCTTATCGACTTGGTGTGGAATTAAAGTCAATACCCAATTGTCAGGCGGTATCCGTTGACTCACTTCTCGCGGATCCTTGATCAAGTAACCCTTCAGCAGTCGGGTCTTGTTCGGCCCCTCGACGGAAACGTTATGAATGTTTTGTCCCTGGCTTCTGATATGCAAACCCAGCTTTTGGAAGCGCTTTTGAACTAACTTCCACTGTTCTTCATCACCAAGCTCTTTGGTGCTAAAGCGCTTGAATATGCCGGGACTGACCAGAAAATAGGTGCCTTCCACGACATGGATGGGCGCCTTAGTGTCATTGATGACGATGGAGTGATCCGTGATCCCCATCTTCAACCACTGCCAGAACCGCTCACCGAGGTCCGAATTATTATTAACCCCCTGTGTACTCGACTTTGGTCGAGAACCGACATTTTTATCAGATCTAGATGAATTTGGCTCGGCCGAGCTTTCTTGCCCAGCAGCATTAGCGCTCTGAAGCTGGTCCGAAACTATCTCCGGCTCAGGATTCACCTCTGGAAAAAGTGTCATGATGTCGTCGTCCAGAGTGTCATTGACGGTGTCAGTCTGAGAGGAAGGCTGTGAGTCGGTGGTTCGCGGCGGCGGCATCTTGCCAGCCCGTGGCTTGTTCTCTGTGATCGATTCCGATTTGGTTACTGCCACATCTTCTGAGGACGACTTATCTACTGTTACTGCACCTTCACCTCTGATCGTGATTTTCCCTCGAAAAGGGGCTGGCTTATCCTCTACCCCCCAGATCAAAGTTGGGGGCACCTTGATCATGTTGAAGGACTGTCTCCAGTCCCCTTCCACGATCTCGCACTTCCACACCGATTTCCCCTCGGTGACTTCCTCGATCAGCCCATGTGACTGCAGCTCACCGTAGAGCCTGTTGAGGTCTCTTGGGATGCTCTTGACGCCCTGAGCATATAGGTGTGCTTTCAGTTCATTGACCGCACGCGGTGAAACCAGCCAGAGGGCCTCTTCAGTCAGCCAAGCGACTTCGCCCTTCTTATTGAGCTTGAACTGCTCCTTGACCATCCACCGCAGGCCTTCTGCCAGCTTTCTCTGGATGGACTCCACCGGGGCAGAAAGAGCCTGAAGCGGATCGCCTCCCAGAGCCTTGGCGACACTGGCGCGATCCGCCTGGTGAATCAGCTGCGCAACGATCCCGCCTCGCTCGGTGTGCCCTGCGATGGTGTACATGAACAGCGCAAAAAGCTTGGGCTGCGTCATCATCCAGTCGAGCACCTTCGCCCCAAGGACTCGTTCGCATAACAACGGATTAACCGCCGCGTGAAGGTGATACTCCCGTCCAGCTCGGTACCTGACGCGATAAGGCGCAGGAATGGGGCCGTGCCACAGCCTCCATTCCTGCCCATCCTCAAGATGAATTTCAATGTCGACCAGCGTCTTGGCTACGTCGTGCATGAGTGCACCGTAGATGACGGCCGCACTCCAAAGCTCACCTGCTGAACTTTGATCCTCGGGCTTTGCTCCGGGTGGCAGGAGATGACGCTGACGTAGACGCAGTCCGTAGCAGGCCATCTCCAGGGCATGATCCAGCATACCCCCTGGATAGGCGTGGTGATGTGATTCCGAGGCAGGGAGCAGTTGGACCAGCTCGGCATACCGGCAGATCGGTTCAAGGAGGTACTCGTCAAAGACCCTCTGGGTCAACGATGTCGCATCCCATAGCATTTTGACCATCTGCTGGCGGCGTGGAGTATCGAGCAGTTCCCCACCGCTAAACGGCTGCATGAAGCCTTGCGACGGCCTAGCTTTCTGGGTGGGTCTTGAGAACAAACGCCGTAGCATTGGTGATCCCTGTCGAATTGCGTGAGCGACAGGTATGACAGGAAGCCAGCAACAGACAAAGCAGAAACGTTAATTCTACCGCGCCGGCTTTCTCTAGCCCATTGCCATGCAACGTCTTGGCAGTGAACAAGGGGATCGCGTATAAGACGTTATCGCTATTCTGATGCAGCACAAACAAGATCATAGATACTGATAGGTAACACCCATTCCTGCTAGCGCAAGGATTTGCGTCGAGAGTCTCGATCCGTCATCGGATAATTGATTTCACATCCAAATCTAGTAGACCTCTCCCGAGTGAGCTTGAAGAAAAATATTCACATCACATGAAATAAAAAGTAGAAATCGGCGCATCACCCAAAAACAATCACCCAATTAATTTAAAGGGCATTAAATGCAGGCAGGCGGATAAAAAACGGGCAACCTTACACTATTACCATGAGGAACGCCAAACTCGAACCAACCACATAGCTTCAGCCAAGCCTTGAAAACGCAAACTTCGCATCATTGGAAACGAAATGGATTTTAACAACTACCCAGCAGCATCCTTCGATCCAGCATATGCTCTTTTCTTGCCCGGTCGGACTGAATAAGAGGGCTCCCCGACAGCACCGCAACAACCTCTGTCGGTGTTGGACGAAAGAGAGTTTTATCGGCGATTCCCTTAGGGCAAAACTTACGCGACTTATCGGTATTAAGTAGGGCGATCACAGGTACTCCTAAAGCCGTGGCCATGTGCATAGGCCCCGTGTCCGGCGTAATCAATGTGATTACATGAGATAGCACAGCCGCAAATTCTCGAATAGGCATCAAGGGCAATATTTGACCCTGGGGGCCACAACACTGTTCCAAGTGCTGACGATAATGTTCCTCTTCGGGACCCACCATTACCACATAATTCTCTCCTGTCATATTGAGCTCTCGAATCTGCGCCTGCCAGAAAATTAGTGGCAATCGTTTATCGAGATGACCGCCGACGAATACTCCGACAACGCCGCCCTCAGACGAATGCTTAAAAAGCTCTTTGGCCCTAGCATGTTCTTTTTCACTAACGACCATCCACGGCAATGATTCGCAATGTAAACCTAGAGAGTGTGCAATAGCGCTAGGTAGTTCATATGCGTGACTGGTTTTTCCTTCGATAAGCCAATCATAGGTATTCTGCAAGCGCCCTTTTTGACCCAATGTTTTCTTTGCGCCACAAAGGTGCGTAAAGGCCCAGCTGGTTAAAGATCCTTCTCCAATCTGGATTGCCAAGTCGTAGTTCTCTCTACGTAGCTCCCAAATCATGCGCAAAAAAAGCCAAGGCCGATACGAGAAAGTTCGACTGTAGGCATGATAACTTGAGATACCGATTCCTGAAAACAGCTGGACTGTCGTATCGGTACCCAGATAGTCTATTCGGATTTCCGGTTTATTTTTCGAAAATGCCTCAGCCAGCCGCGCCCCTATAACAGCGTTTCCAAGTCGAAAATTCGGTCTCACGAGAAGAACCCGTTTTACATCGACCAATGCCAATGAGGACGCACGACTAGGCTTACGAGACATAACACCAAGCAAAAGATACAACCCAGTTTTAGCCATTTTTTCTAAGCATTTTCCCAGCCGGCGCATGACATCATGACGACGAATTTTAGTTAGCACGTTGCTCATACTGCTCTCCCGACAAACTAATTTTCGCACAGAATAAACAACGAAGCTTAAGAGAATATTTACTCTAATGTTTTCTTCATGAGGGCATTACGTGTATATGCGTTGTAGTGAAATCGAGATTTGATAAGGATTCCTTCATAATTGATCGATTAGAGTCACGCTACGAAAATGTGACGGATTTCAGAAATGTCGATCGATTCCAACTTGACTTCTCTCATCAATGGGTTATCTGGGCATATATCTTTCATCGACTCGCTGGTGGTCGCTGTTACCCATTGGGGACTACCTTTGATGATTCTATGCGTCGTGCCCCTGTGGTGGCTCCGGCTCAACAGATGCGAAATGAGGTATTTGGCTGTTTCCTCGGCCCTGACGTTCATCTCTGGCCTGCTAATCAACCAATTTGTATTGATGTTCATATCGCGCGCACGCCCCTACACGGAAGGGCTCACGCATCTTTTGATTGAACCCTCCACAGATCCCTCGTTCCCTTCTGACCACGCTACCGGTGCTTTCGCGATAGCCGTCACATTTTTCTTCCATGGCCGCAACAAAATGGGAGCGCTCTTCTCTTTGGGAGCTCTCCTAGTGATGTTTTCTCGAGTCTACGTAGGCACACATTACGTGACGGATGTTTTGGGAGGACTTGTGACTGCGTCTATAGCGGGGTTGTTGGTCAGACGTTTTCATTACAGAGAGAGCTTTCTCAACCGCTGTCTCACAAGGATTCTCTAACTTGGCCTCAACTCTGGAGTGTCCCGATGCTTGAGCACGCCCTAGACCACGTTCCCGACCTTGCCTCCCGCCATGCATTGCTCACCTATCTGGTGGTGGGTCTATCCGCATTGCTGGAAGCGATACCTGTCGTCGGGACAGTTTTTCCTGGGTCGATGCTGATTGTTGGTTTGAGCGCATTGGCCAGTTCCGGTACGTTAAACCCGCTTTCACTTGTCATCTCAGCTTTCGTAGGCGCAATAGCCGGCGACGGCCTCTCTTTCTGGATTGGCTGTCACTACCAGTCACGTATAGCGCGAATCTGGCCAATTAGCCGTTACCCAGACTGGTTGAATCGTGCCAAGTCGTTGTTTAGTCGTCATGGCGGAAAGAGCGTTTTCACGGCGAGATTTGTGCAGGGTCCTCGTGCTTTTGTACCGTTAGTCGCCGGCATGAGCCAGATGCCAGCGGGCCGTTTTTATTTAGCGAATATTGCATCTGCGTTGATCTGGGCCCCCAGTCACGTCCTTGTCGGTGTCATCGTCGGCACGTCACTACAGGTACTCGAACAGATCGGAGGACGCTTGGCCCTGCTGGCTGGGCTAGTCGCCGCCTTGGCATGGGCGATTCTGTGGATCAGCCGGAGAATTCTGCTGCCCTATGGAAAGTACGCCTTATCGAGCGCCCAGAAAGGCGTGATGCATCGCACAACAATGCCGACAACATGGGCAGGTCAATGCCTGGCTCGGGTAGTGCGGTCAATCAGCGGCATGCGAACGCTGACTATCGGGGCATTGATGGTAGTGCTTGAATGTCTCTGGCTATTTTCAGATTTGCTTGAAGATCTCGTGACGGACGATTCGCTGGTTCAAGCCAACCAAGCTGTTTTCCATGCGCTACAGACCTTACGTTCCCAGTGGGGCGATAGTGCAATGCTGGTTATCACGGAGATGGGTGATGGCTTCGTGACTACCTCACTAACACTGGCGATAACGGCCTGGTTCTTGATCAAGCGCTCATGGTACAGCGCCGCTTACTGGGTTATTGCTGTAGGAGGGGCTGCATTATTTACCCCCGGTATCAAGGCATGGGTGCAATGGCCACGTCCGACGGCGAACCTGTACAGTGGATGGGAGCTTTTTTCTTTCCCTAGTGGCCACGCCACGATCAATACGGTTCTTTACGGGTTTCTTGCCTATCTTATCGCTCGAAGCTCACCTGCTCGCTGGCATCGATGGATCATAGGAACCGCCTACCTGATCATCTTTATGATTGCCTTCTCAAGACTCTATTTAGGCGCCCACTGGTTTGCCGATGTTGTGGCTGGCATGTCTCTGGGCACTGCTTGGGTCATTTTATTGGCCTTGCTTCATCATCGAAGCGAGATCAAAAAGCCGGGGGTGAAGGGTTTGATTCTTGTATTTTTGATAACTCTGGCGATCACGTGGCCCTATCATGTTTCTCAACAACTGGACCATGATCGCAGTCGATACACGCCTGAGTTGTCGGTTCAAAAGTCTACCTGGTCCGATTGGCTGAATGGAAAAACACTCGATATTCCCGCCAAACGTATCGATCTGGCTGGAGAAACCGAGGAGCAGCTGGTGCTTCAATGGGCCGGGGATCTGTCGTTGCTCAGCAACGCGCTTGAGCGTGGTGGATGGCAGGTCGATACACCTTGGTCTCTTCACAACACGCTAGCATGGTTAGATCCCAACACAAGCGAAGCTCTATTCCCGATTTTGCCTCGTCTCAATGACGGGCGCCCCGCCGCGCTGAGCGCATCGGCCAACGTTGCCGGAGAGCCGACACGACGGGTTGTCCTACAAGTGTGGCCCACATTATTCAGGCTCGTGGGCGCGTGTGGACCCGCCAAAGTGCCGTTATGGACCGGATCACTACGGTTACAGGAGCACACATCAATTCTAGGGTTGATAGCTTTGGAGAAAGACCGGGAAGACGCCTCGTACTCACAGCCGGCACTATTCAAAGCCATTAAGGACGATCCAGACCTGGAGGTGCGCCAGCTGATTCGGAATAACAGTTTCGATATCCTGGCTGGCTACCCCCGTGGACTTCAGCCATGTGGGGACGCTTAACTGGGTCAGCGAAGCAGTCGAACCGGGGACTAGAGATCCCGGTTGACTACTCAACGATTTCTAGACAAACCTCTTATTAATTAAGCCCCAGCTTATACCCAACACCTCGGACCGTGAGAATGGCATTGGGACTCGTCCTTTTACGGAGAGTGTGAATAAAAACCTCAATCGTACTTGATTTAGCCACATAGCCATAACCATAGAGCAGTATTTCTAAATGTTGCTTAGTAAATATACGCTGGGGATTAGCTATCAACTCATTCAGAATCAGTAACTCTCGCGAAGAAGGGTATATTTTTCGCCCTTGCCATCGCACTTCATGAGCCTCCATATCAATACTGACCCCGCTTTTATAAATTATATCATGCCCCCTCGCGTTAGTAGCTCTACATTTGCATCGAACCCTGGCAAACAACTCACGAACGTCAACAGAAGATGGCAAAAAATCATCAGCGCCGGCGTCAAGCACCTCAAAGGTACTATGTTTTTGTTGTCCGTATGTCATTACCAAAATTGGTAAATTTAGCCCATCCCGAAGTCGGCCCAACACTTCGAGATTATGAGAGCAGTTCCCATCAAATATGTGAATAATTGCATCATGGGTGGCCATAGCGAGTATCTCTCTCGCCTCTTCCATACTGGCGCACAAATCTGCCTGAACTGATTGCTCTTCGAGCTTCTGTTGCCAAAACCTCCCACTCGCGACAATTTTTGAATAAATCAACACACGCATAAAATGAACCTGCTATTTTTCATCTAACCTTTTCAGAAAAGGCGTTGCAGCGTAAATACAGACCGTGGTCCTTACCCATTAGCCAAATCTTATTAAAGCTTAATATTATTGCAACCAAAAAATGGTGCTGGCATAAAATCAGCGTATTCGATAATAACACTTACCTCACCAAGGCCTCAATTTTCAGATGACCCCATCCATTTTTGTTTCAGTCTTGTAAGCCCAAGACTCTACGAAAGTCATATTGCGTTCCTCCTTAAGGGTCTTTTAAGACTAACTCGTGAAGATAGGTAACTGCTTTGCAGAGCGCTGGCTCCAGAATCATCGAAATCAGATAGCATTTATTGAACTTGCATTGTTCAGAACGGATGCCCACTGCGTCCTGTGCTGGGCAGTCTTATACTCCGAGCGAGAAAATTCGACGCGATGCACTCCCCTTTGCTTTCGATACTCATTCCCGCCAAGGATGAGGCCGGTAACCTCTCCACGTTATTGGATGAAATCGCTGCCGCCCTGGCATCCACCGACTACGAAGTCATCGTCGTTGACGACGCCTCCACCGACGATACCTGGTCGTTATTGGAACAAAGAGCTTCCGGAGATGACCGTGTGCGTCCTTTGCGCCACTCGAAAAGTGCTGGACAGAGTACCTCAGTTTGGCAAGCAGCCTGGGCGGCACGTGGCGTCTGGCTTGGCACGCTTGATGGTGATGGGCAGAACGACCCAACTGATCTGCCTAACTTGTTCGAGCGAGCGCAACTCGATGGCGTCACCTTAGTAGCTGGGCACAGAACCAATCGTCGCGATGACTGGATCAAGCGAATGTCTTCGAAGATTGCCAATAAAGTACGCTCGGCGATGCTCAATGACTCTACACCGGATACAGGCTGTGGCTTGAAGATCATTCGCCGTGATGCCTTTTTATCACTTCCCTATTTCGATCACATGCACCGATTCCTGCCTGCCTTGGTACAAGCCCAGGGAGGCAGTTGCGTTTCACTTCCCGTGAATCACCGTCAGCGGGGGACTGGCAAATCACACTACGGGCTCAATAACCGCCTCTGGGTAGGCCTAGTCGATATGGTTGGGGTGATGTGGTTACGACGAAGAAGCCGTCTGCCGATAGCGAACGCGGATGCCAGCGTCGTCACGAGTAGCGTCACACACAAGCCAGATAAAACAGAAGTCGAGTCGAAACGATGAATACCGAATGGATATGGGTCTGCGTTGGCTTTGCCGGCCAAACACTATTTTCAGCGAGATTCATTGTGCAATGGCTTACTAGCGAGCGGGCAAGACGTAGCGTCGTGCCGGTTGCATTCTGGTTCTTCAGCTTAGGTGGAGGGGCGACGCTTCTGGCATACGCCATTTATCGCCGTGACCCAGTGTTCATCGCCGGCCAAGGGGCCGGGTTGGTCATTTACGTACGCAATCTCATGTTGATCCGCGGTGAGCGACAGCAATTTATGCCACCTGGCAACAATCAGACCTCCTGAACGGAATGCCATCCCGATGAAAGACTTTTGGAATGCCCCATCACAGGCACACTATCGCCGTGCTTGGCTGCTTCTAATGCTGTTCGCTGTCATTCTTCTTGGGATCGGTATCGGCCTGCGCGATCCCTGGCCAGCCGATGAGCCTCGTTTTGCCCTTAATGCGCTGGAAATGCTGCGCACCGGTCAATTCTGGTTCCCGCATCGAGGAGGAGAACTCTACCCGGATAAGCCGCCAGTTTTCATGTGGGCATCGGCACTGTCCATCGCTCTCACCGGATCCGTTCGGCTTGGCTTTCTGATTCCCACCACCTTGGCCGCTCTGGGCTGTCTGGTGTTGGTCGTTGATCTCAGTCGGCGTCTTTACGGACGCCGCCTGGCCATCATGTCTGGGCTCACATTGCTGGCCGCACTACAGTTCGTGCTGCAAGCCAAGACTGCTCAAATCGACATGATGCTGACCTTCTTCACCACCTTGGGAACTTATGGGCTCCTTCGCCATGCTCTACTAGGCCCCTCCAAGCGCTGGTGGCTGATCGGTTGGGGTGCCATGGGCCTGGGAATCATCACCAAAGGTGTCGGCATTCTTCCCCTTGCCCTGTTGCCAGCATGGCTATGGCTAGCGCATCGCGGCAGCGTGACACGTATTGGTGTGAAGGATCTGCTTCAAGGCTTGACAGTATTAATGCTATGCATAGCCGCTTGGGGCGTACCCATGATTATCATGGCGACAATAAGTGGGGATCCCGCGCTCGCGGCCTATCGCGATAATATTCTGTTCAAGCAAACCGGACAGCGCTACGCGGAGTCTTGGGCCCATCTAGCCCCCTGGTACTACTATTTACTGGAAGTGTTGCCGTGGGCGTGGATGCCTCTCGTACTCGCATTCCCTTGGGCTATCCCGGCCTGGTGGAGGCGCCTGCGTCGTGGCGATGCAAAAATCATATTACCTCTGACCGCCGTCGTACTGATCGTGATTTTCTTTTCGCTGTCGCCGGGCAAGCGTGGTGTCTACATGTTGCCGACCTTGCCACTGTTGGTGATGGCGCTAGTCCCACTGGTGCCAGGGCTCTTTGGCAAACGCAAATTGCATTGGCTGGGCTTCACGCTGCTGGCAGCCTTAGGCGGCGTATTCCTTCTGACAGGTATTCTTGGAGCATCAGGCCTGACCGCGCTGCAACGCGTAGCCGAACGCCATGATGTGGTTCCCTGGGCGTGGTGGATCACCATCGGCGCGATCGCCATGGGCTTGCTGATTGGCTTCCGCCCACATCGTGGCCTTTGGGCGCTTAGTGCGTGGCTGATCGTTTTTTGGGTAAGTTGGTCAACGTGGGGGTATGCGCTACAAGATCCGGCTCGCTCTCCTCGCGACATGATGGGAAAGGTCGTTGAGATTACCGGCGACGGCGCGTGGCTTGCCATGCCCGACTTCGATGAAGAGTTTCTGCTGCAATCACGTCAACCCACCGTCCATTTTGGAGATGGAACAAGGAACCGTGATCAATTCAGCCGTGCCTTTGCCTGGCTTCAGGCAGATTCAAGTCGATGGATGCTGGCGATCCAGCGTGAGGCCGAGGATTATAGCTGTATCGACCGGTCACAAATGCATGACCTAGGTATGCAAAATGGCGACATATGGTGGTTAGTACCGGCAGGCGCCGTTGGCACCTGCCATAGTGATGCTGACGCCGCGCCGCTGTTCGTGGCGCCCACCACGCTGTCAAACAAACAAGATGGGCCTAGCGTCTAGTCGCCAAGGATTCAAGAATAGGGGTCATGCCAATCCAGCCTGGCGGAAAGCCCTCCTGAAGGACGATTCTCGAGCGTTAGCGTGATACGTTGACGCTCGGCTATCTCAACGACAATCGCGAGTCCCAAACCACTACCGCTGATACTCTGATTGGCGTTTCGCTGAAAACGCTGTTTCACCAAATCAATCATATCGTCAGGGATCCCCGGACCCGAATCTTCGATGGTCACCCAAGCACGAGCAGACTCGACACCCCAGTTCACAGCTACCTCGCCGCTTGCTGGGGTATAACGCAGTGCATTATCTAACAAGTTACGAATTAATATTCCCAACTCAGTCTTGTTGCTTAGCACCCATACAGAGGCGCAGTCTCCGACGCTCAACACTTGTTCACGGGCTTCCGCCTGGGGCCAGACGTCCGCAACCAATTCCAGGATCACCCCGGAGAGCTTTACCTTTTCGCCCGAAAGGCTCTCGTCGCTGATATCCAGACGAGCCAATAGAAGTAGCTGCTCTACCACTCGCTGTAACCGCTCCACCCCCTGATACGCCTTATCTAGGGAGCTCGTCTCACCATGCCGCGCATTATCTAGATGAATTTTCATGGCAGCCAACGGTGTGCGCATTTCATGAGCCGCATCTGCTGTAAAGCGTCGCTCACGTTCCAATGTGCTCGCCAATCGGGAGATAAAGTCGTTGAGCGCGCGATGCAGCGCTTCCAATTCTAGGGGTACCCACATGTGGATCGTACTGAGATCTTTCTCGTCGCGTGCCTCTACTTGACGAGAGAGCTGACCTATCGGCTTCAACCCTCGACGAACAAAGTGAGCGATCAGTATAAACAGAATCGGCAAGGCAAAAAGAAGTGGGGCGAGATTTCCCATCGCAATCTTATTGGCTAGCTCACTTTGAAAGGTCTCCCTCAAACCAATACTAATCCAACGACCATCATCTAAATGCAGACTGAAAATGCGCCACCAATTGCCGTCGTAGTATTGCGAACGATGCCCTGTTTTGTCGGGAACGGGAAAAGCACGGTCCGGCTCATTCCAACGCGCCCCCATCAGAATAGGCCGTCCCTTGGGGTCCCAAAACCCCATCGATAGCATCCGTTCTTCATCATCGTAAAGGCTTAAGTCAATGGGCTTGCGCGTAAAGCGATTGGATGGGTCAAACCAGCGAGCGAAGTGTCCCGGCTGAGACAGTTGTCTGGCAATCATTGCATATTCATCGCTGGTCGTATGGACGCCCACCAGCGATGAAACGATGCGAGCTTGCACACTCAGTTGGGCATCGAAGATTTCCTCCATCTCATGGCGCGTCATATAATATGCAGCGGCACCTGCCAACCCCATAATAACGAAGAGGACACCTGCCAGTGTTATATTCAAATAACGCCGGATAGATTTCATGCCGCGCGGCTATCGAGACAATAACCAACCCCTCTAATAGTAACTATTAGCTGCTTATCAAGTTTGCGCCTCAAGTGGTGTATGTGAACTTCAAGAGCATTTGAACCGATTTCTTCGTCATTGGTATAAAGCAGCCTTTCGAGGTCAATGCGTGACATCACCACGTCCCGATGGCGAGCAAGTTCGAGTAGCAACGAAAATTCTCGCCGTCCGAGACTAATGGGAGCTCCGTTCCAAACGACCTGATGCCCTAGCTCACTAATTGATAGGCGACCCATGGACAATTGCTGGTTGGATTTTTCCCCAGCGCGCTGGGTTAACACACGAATTCGGTCGAGAAGCGGCTGAGAACTACAAGGTTCGACTATATAATCATCTGCTCCCGCATCCAGACCCAAAATGTGCGTTTCAACATCTCCCCCTAGTGTGAGGGTCATAATGGGCAGCAGGGAATGAGACCTAACTTCTCTCAGCACGCCCAACCCATCGACATCAGATAATTCCAGATCCAGAATGAGCAGCAAGAAAGATTCAGATAAAACCTGCTGCAAAACCTGCTTGCCTTCGGTCAACCAAGTGACACGATACCCTTCCCGATCAAGTGTCGCTTTAATTCCCCTGCCAAGAACAAGATCGCTTTCAACCAACAAAACATTAATTTTATTCGTGCCCTCGCTAGCCATACTGACACTCTCCCGAAAGTCATAGCCTAGGATTGAGACACAGGTAGCTTAACGCTGACTTATCAGTTTCAACATCCGCTCATATCGAGTCTAAAGGCATTAAATACGCATCAACACCCGTCGATAATGTTTTGTTAAGATTCATCACTCAGGGTACGGCTGAGATATAGCTCAAAACTGATACCGGGGTACCAACTTGGCAAGTTCAAGACGCTTCTGGGCCCGGCTCTGGGAAGCCAAGCATCGCGATACGCTCATCATTGCTTTTCTGTGGTTGATAGCAGTCGCTGGGGCCCTGACACGCCCTTTCTTACCCATTGACGAGACACGGTACGTCTCTGTTGCGTGGGAGATGTGGTACTCGCATTCCTGGTGGGTGCCATTGATGAATGGCGAGGCCTATGCCGATAAGCCCCCTTTGCTGTTCTGGTTGATTCATATTGGCTGGGAGGCATTTGGCGTCAACGACTGGTGGCCTAAACTCATAGGTCCCCTTGCATCTCTAGTGGCGATGATCCACCTCTATCGAGTCGCCCGCCGCCTGGGTTACGCCGGCAGTCGAGCACGGCTTGCGCCTATGATGATGATGGCGATGCTGATGTGGAGCCTTTACAGCAGTGCCTTGATGTTCGACATCCTGTTGACCGCCTGTCTGCTGGGCGCTATTAGCCCCCTGATCCAAGGACAATTGACCACGCGAAAAAGCCTCGTCAGCGGAGTCTGGCTAGGGCTGGCACTGCTGGCCAAGGGACCTGCCGTTTTCGTTACTCTCGTGCCAATTCTTCTCGCCATGCGCTGGTGGCGCGAGAGGCAACTAGGACCCGAGGGACGTATGCGGCTAGGACTATCGCTCTTGATCGGCACGAGCATCCTGTTGTGCTGGGCCCTCTCTGCGTCCTGGCTGGGTGGCAGTAGCTATGCCCGGGAATTGCTTTGGGGCCAAAGTGTCGATCGGCTTCATGACTCGATAGCTCACGCACACCCATTGTGGTGGTATATCCCATGGTTGCCACTGATTACCTTTCCCTGGATGGTGTGGCCGGCTACATGGCCACGTTTGCCACGCTTTCGATATCAACGTCTTGCCTGGGTGTGGCTTGTCATTCCGTTGATAGTGTTCTCGCTGATCAGTGGTAAACAAATCCACTATCTGATGCCATTAATACCCGCGCTAGCGCTGGTGATAATGGACCGTATCGGTCAAAGCCAATTGGACTCCGATGTTCCCCACAGAACCCGAGCGCCGGCACTCGCTATCGGTCTACTTGGGGTGGTCGGGCTTTCGCTGATGATATGGGGCAAAGGAGCCGTGGGGCCCTCCACCATCTCTCCGCTCGGCGCGTTCGCTCTGATCGCTTGGGCCGGCTTACTCTGGCGCTGGCACTGGGCTTCCGCCGGAGCGGCTGTGCGAGGAATCGCGTTAGGCACAGGTCTCGCCGTGTTGATCGCCACGCAATTCATGCTGGGACCTTTTTGGAATCGCTTCGATGTCAGACCACCGAGTGCGCTGCTGGCGCAACTGGAATCACAAGACATACCGGTGGCATTCAATGGCGATGGATATCAAGCGACATTCCAGTTTGCGGGGCGGCTAAAGCGCCCTCTTATGACCCTGGACGGCTCAACCGCAAGAATGTGCAAATTTAATAAACAGTTCCCGACAGGCTGGGTCGTCGCCCGGGATCGAGATGTCAATCATCTCATTGTCGATGACAATGCCGCCCACACTTTCAAGTACCGTGGGGGGCAACTGGTCATCGTTCCCGTTCATGCCCTTTTTCCAAGCGGATACGAAGCCAACTGTTCCGGACACAGCTAATCGGACAGCGAAGTACATCCGTGTGATTTAACGTTAGGACCCATAATGAAAATTCTCGTCACCGGCGCGGCTGGTTTCATCGGCTTTCACCTTACTCTTCGGCTCGCCAACGATGGCCACGACGTCGTCGCGCTTGATAACCTGAACGACTACTATGCGGTGTCGCTTAAGGGGGCTCGCCTTGAAAGGCTTGGAGACGTGCCTTTCCACACCATCGACATCGCCGATCTGAAAGCGCTGGATGCGCTATTCGCCCAGGAAAGATTTACCCATGTCGTGCACCTGGCTGCTCAGGCCGGCGTGCGTTACTCCGTCGACCATCCTCATGAATACGGCCTTAGCAATCTGACCGGCTTCCTCAACATCCTCGATGTCTGCAACCGCTACCAGGTTGAGCATTTACTCTACGCGTCGTCCAGCTCGGTATACGGTCGACAAGAAACATTGCCCTTTCGGGAGACCGACGCAGCCAACCAACCGGCTTCGATCTACGCTGCGAGCAAACGTGCCAATGAAATGATGGCATACAGCTATGCAGATCTGCATCGCCTACCGGCCACAGGTATGCGTTTCTTCACGGTTTACGGTCCTTGGGGCCGGCCGGACATGGCACCCTGCATGTTCGCTGCGAGTCTGCTTCGAGACGAGCCCATCGACGTATTCAATCATGGCCGGATGGCGCGAGATTTCACCTACATCGACGACGTCGTGGAATGCATTGTGCGACTTCTGCCTCTTCCTCCCAAGGGTCAGGATTCCGCGCCACATGAGATCTACAACCTGGGTCGCGGTAAACCTGTCGCGCTGCTCGACTTCGTTGAAACGCTGGAAAGCGCGATGGGTACCACGGCAACCAAGCATTTTAAACAAATGCAGCTCGGCGATATCGAGAAGACCTGGGCAGATACAGAGAAGCTTAGATCCGTCATTGATTACACCCCGCAGATATCGCTGGAGGTAGGTATTGGGCGTTTCGTGCGATGGCTAGAGAGCCATCACGAACTGGTATTGGAATCGGTCGACGCTTGAGTCGAGAATAGCGAGCCATATCTATACGCGGGTCGTAGATATGGCCTTTCCTTCCATTACCTTCTCTCAAATGACACTGAAAGACCCCCTCCTCGACTGCTCTCAATAGCCGCTTATAATTAGAACCAGTTTTGGCTTGTAGGGGATCATTTCCATCGTGGCTCTCTGTTAATACTCAAAAACACGAATAAAAAGTTATTCCATTTCATCGCCATCAGGTTCAGGTAAGCATGGCACTCCTTGCTGTGATCAGTACCACTAATGGTATCGAAAAAGAGTGAGGAATTGGCGATGGCTAAATTGCCCGGTTTATTCCGATTGTAGGGACGATCGCACCTTTCCTTGCAGGGATATCGAGAATGGAAATGATGCGATTTTCTATGTACAACATAATATAAGCCTCCTGCTGGTATACATTTTTAATATCAGCAGATTAACGGTTAGAAAAGATAGAATGAGTGCAACAGCATTTTCAGTGGATGACCTTAGGGATCATTTTCCTCTCATTAGTGCCGGTGATCATACACTTCTACTCAAACAAGAAAGCTGCCTCTTGAAATAATGGGTAAGCGGATTAAATGGTTGATCTTACCTTTGCATGAGAGTGAGACAGACCGGCATCTCATCGGATTATCTGGTTGATGCTTCACC
>NZNW01000131.1 GCA_002695065.1 Salinicola sp.
ACGGGCCCAGGGCCGAGATCGGCTCGCTCTCCGGCGGCAATCAGCAGAAGGTGGTGATCGGCAAGATGCTGGCGACCCATCCCCGGGTGGTGGTGCTCGACGAGCCGAGCCGCGGTATCGATATCGGGGCCAAGGCCGAAGTGTTCAAACTGCTGGCGGAAGGGGCTGCCAAGCAGGGGCTGGCGGTGATCTTCTCCACCTCCGAGGTCGGCGAATGCCTGAGCATCGCCCATCGTATCGTGGTGATGAGCCGCGGACACATCGCGGCGGAGTTCGGCGCCGACGTCTCCAAGGAACAGATCATGGCCGCCTCGGGCGAGGCCGTGGTCGCGTGAGCGCTTTTACTCGAAGGGAGTTTTGATTATGTCCAAGCACAGCCAAGCGCCAGCGCGCCAGGGTGGCGGCTTCGATCTGGGGCGAATACTGCTCGAGGGTCGCGCCTTCTTCGCCCTGATCGCGATCATCATCATCTTCTCGGCGTTGTCGCCGGTCTATTTCTCGACCAACAACTTCCTGACCATGTCGTCCCACGTGGCGATCTTCGGGCTGCTGTCGATCGGCATGCTGCTGGTGATCCTGACCGGCGGCATCGATCTGTCGGTGGGCTCGACCCTGGGACTGTGCGGGGTGGTCGCGGGCTTTCTGATGCAGGGCGTGAGCTTCGACATGTTCGGTGTCACGCTCTATCCGCCGGTGTGGGTGGTAGTCATCCTGACCTGCGCGGTCGGCGCGTTCATCGGCGCCATCAACGGGGTACTGATCGCCTACTTCAAGGTGCCGGCCTTCGTCGCCACCCTGGGATTGCTCTACGTCGCCCGCGGCGTGGCGCTGCTGATGACCGATGGCCTGACCTACAACAACCTCGGCGGCAGCCCGGAACTGGGCAACACCGGGTTCGACTGGCTGGGGTTCAACCGCCTGTTCGGTGTGCCGGTGGGAGTATTGATTCTGGCCGCGGTGGCGATCGTCACGATCCTGGCGCTGGCGCGCACGCCGTTCGGACGCTGGGTCTACTCGACCGGCGGCAACGCGCGGGCGGCCGAGCTTTCCGGCGTGCCGGTCAAGCGGGTGCAGGTTTCGGTCTACGTGCTCTCCGGTATCTGCGCGGCGATCGCGGGGCTGGTGCTGTCGTCCCAGCTCACCTCTGCCGGCCCCACCGCGGGCACCACCTACGAACTGACCGCCATCGCCGGCGTGGTGATCGGTGGCGCGGCGCTGACCGGCGGTCGCGGCAACGTGCGCGGCACCCTGCTCGGCGCCTTCGTGATCGGTTTCCTCTCCGACGGGCTGGTGATCATCGGCGTCTCCTCCTATTGGCAGACCGTGTTCACCGGTGCCGTGATCGTGCTGGCGGTGCTGCTCAACAGCATCCAGTACGGCGGGCGCAGGAAGCGTGTGGCCACGCCTGCCGAGCCAAAGGCACCCGACAACCCCTCTTCTCCGGCCTCGAGCGGCGATGCCGCGCGCGTGACATCCGAGGCGGAAAGTACGGCCGGTAAACCGGCAACACAGCACTAGCCTCACCGTTGCACGCTAGTCACCACAATCGCAAAAAGAAGGGTGATCCATCATGTTCAAGACAGGAAAACGCCTGCTGATCGCAGCCCTCGCCGTGAGCGCGCCGTTGCTCGCCGGAAGCGCCATGGCGCAGGACAAGGGACTGATCTCGGTCATCGTCAACGATACCTCCAACCCCTACTGGTTCACCGAGGGCAAGATCGCCCGGGAAACGGCCGAGGAGTTGGGGTATCGCGCCAACGTCAGCGCCCACAAGGGTGATACCAATACCGAGAGCCGCCAGATAGATACCGCGATTACCAACCAGGCCAAGGCGATCATTCTCGATCCCGCCAACGCCGATGGTTCCGTCGGTGCGGTGCGCAAGGCCGTCGAAGCCGGCATCCCGGTGTTCCTGGTCAATGCGGAAATCAACGAGCAGGGGCTGGCCAAGGCGCAGCTGGTATCCAACAACGCCCAGGGTGCCGCCCTCGGCGCGCAGCAGTGGGTACAGACGGTCGGCGACTCGGCCAACTACGTCGAGCTGAAGGGCGCGCCGTCGGACAACAATGCCGCGACCCGCTCCAACGGCTACGAGACGGTGTTGAGCCAGTACCCGGATCTCAAGAAGGTCGGCGAGGACGTCGCCAACTGGGACCGCACTCAGGGGTTCAACAAGATGCAGAGCCTGTTGCAGGCCAACCCTGACATTCAAGGCGTGATCAGCGGCAATGACGAGATGGCGCTGGGCGCGATCGCCGCACTCAAGGAAGCCGGCAAGCTGGACGATGTCGTGGTCGGTGGCTTCGACGGTTCGCCCGACGCGGTCGATGCGGTGAAGTCCGGCGAGCTCGCCTATACCGTGCTGCAGCCGGTGGCGATCTTCTCCAAGGCCGCGGTGCAGATGGCGGACAAGTTCATCACCACCGGCGAAACCGGTGTCCAGGGCGAGAAGCACCTCTTCGACTGCATCCTGATCACCCCGGATAACGTCGACCAGTACGTCTCGCCGTTCGTGCTCAAGCCGTAAGACGCAAAGCCGTTCGTCGATCCACCGCCGCGGGCCCTGGCCCGCGGCGGTTTCGTTTTGTCGATGCCGTTTATGGTCAAGCTTCGATCAGGCGATAACGGATCTCGGCCTCGTCCAGCGTGGCGCGATGTTCGGCGGCAAGGCTTTCGTCGATCAACACGAGGTCGAACTCCTTGAGATCGGCCAGCCGATGCAGCGCGCCATGGCCGAACTTGGCGCTGTGGACGAGCAGGATCCGGCGCTCTGCCGCCGCCATCTGGGCGCGCTTGATCTGGGTCACCGTCGGGTCCTGAACGTAGGCGGTAGTGCCGAGGATGGCCGATGCGGAGAGCACCGCCACGTTGGCACGCAGGTTGGCGAGCGTCTGCTCGCAGAGCAGGCCGAAGGTGGCATTGAAACGGGGCTGGTAGTCGCCGCCCAGGGTGATCAGCTTGATGCCGCTGGCGGCCTTGAGCCGGTCGATGCTCTCCAGGCCGTTGGTGATCACGGTGAGCGGCTCCCGCGCCGGCAGCAGCAGGGCGAGTTCGGCGGCAGTGGTGGAGTCGTCCAGCATCACCGCTTCGCCGGACGCGATCTCCTCCAGGGCCGCACGGGCCAGCGCCTGCTTTTCCCGCGTGGCGATATGCGAACGCAGCGCGAAGTTGCTTTCGAACACGCTGGAAGAGCGGGTGGTGACCCCGCCATGCTGCTTGTTGACCATGCCCTGGTCGGAGAGGGCGTCGAGATCGCGGTGTACCGTCATCCGGCTGACGCCGAAGCGCTCGGCCAGCTCGTCGACCTGGGCCGAGCCGGCCTGGATGATGTAGTCCAGCATCGCCTGGCGGCGCGCTGGTGCCCCCCGTGTCACGGTGCGAGGGGTCATGGTCGTGGGTGAAGTCATGACTCTCCCGTCGTCAACACCACCTTGATCGAGTCGCGCCGGGCGGCGATCTCGAAGCCGCGCTCGAAGTCGGCCAGCGCAACGCGGTGGGTGACGATGCCGCGAGTCGTCACCAGCCCGCGGGCCAGCAGGTCGATCGCCACCGGGTAGGTGTGCGGCGAGAGATGCGAGCCGCGGATATCCAGCTCCTTGCGGTCGCCGATGGTGGACCAGTCGACGCTGGTGGGCTCCTTGAACACGCTGAACTCAACGAACCGACCGAGCTTGCGTAGCGACTCCAGGCCCTGGACCACGCCGCTCGAGGAGCCCGTGGCGTCGATGTAGACCTCGCAACCGTAACCGCCGGTGAGTGCCCTAACTTCCTTGGCAACATCGTCGCGATGCGGGTTGAGGCCGTGATCGGCGCCGTAGTCGCGAGCCAGGGTCAGGCGGTCGTCATGAGTGTCGACCAGAATCAGCCGTTTGGGCGTCTTGAGCCTGGCGAGCTGAACCATGGCCAGGCCGATCGGGCCGCCACCGGCGATCACCACGGTATCGTCGAACTGGATGTCGGCGCGGTTGACGGCGTGGATGCCGCAGGCCAGCGGTTCGAGAAAGGCGGCATCCTCGAGGCTCAGGCCCGGGTCGACCGGGTGCAGCACCGCATTGGCCGGCACGCGCAGGTATTCGGCCATGCCCCCATCGGCCACGCCGCCCTGGAAGCCGAAGATATGATGCACTTCGCACATCCAGTAGTGACCGCGCTGGCAGTAGAGGCATTTCCCGCAGGGGAGAATCTGTTCCGGCACGACGCGATCCCCGAGCGCAACGCCGAAGTGTTCCCCGGCACCGTCGCCCAGTGCGACGACTTCACCCGCGAATTCGTGGCCGACGATCACCGGTGGCTTGACGAAGGGGGCAAAGCGGTCGCCGTCGCCCCAGTACATGGCGGCGCCGTCGCGGCACTTGAGATCGCTCGAGCAGATGCCGCAGGCCTGGATTCCCAGAATCAGCTCGTTGGGGCCGGGGCGGGGCGTGGGCACGCGCTCCAGCCGGTAGTCGCCTGGGCCGCGACAGACCACGGCTTGCATGTCATCGGGTAGCATCGTCACGGTCTCCTGAATTGGTGAGCGAAGATCCACGTCAAACGTCGCCGACTACAGATAGTCTTCGATGTTGTCCTGGTCTATGAATACATGTCCGGTATCGATGTACTCGGGCACTTCTGCACCATTGGCGCGCTGCCAGGCGCTGATGATGAACCAGTAACCCATCAGTCTGGGGCGGAGTGCGGACGTGGAATCGATGACGCCTTCCTGGATCAGGCTCAGGGTCTGATTGAGGTCATCGATACCGACGATCTTGATCTCACCTGCCTTGCCGGCCTCCTTGACTGCCTGGCCGATGCCGATGGGGCCGGCGGCATTGGAGGGAATCCAGCCATCCAGCTCGGGATGAGCCTGCATGATCGCCGCCGCTTGATTCTGTGCCGTGGAGATACTGTCGTTGTCGACACCGGTGGCGACGACTTCGATATCGGGATGACGATCGAATACCGCGCGGCTGCACTCGGCGCGCTGCGCATGGTTGGACGCCGTTGGCACGCCCATCATGATGGCGACGTTGCCTTTCCCGTCGAGGAGTTCGACCAGGCGTTCCGCCGCCACCATCGCCTGGGTGCAGTAGTCGCTGCCGACGACGGGCAAATGCATATCCTCGATACCCTTGTCGTCGATGACCGAGACGGGGATCTCCTGCTCCAGGGCCTCGCGGATCACGGCGCGGTTGCCGGTGGGGTCGAGCAAGTCGGTAATGATGGCGTCGGGGCGAGTCGCAATGGCTCTCTCGAGTATCTGATTCTGCTCGGCGACGCTGGCACTCTGGGGGGCGGTGTATTGAACCGTGACCTCGGCACCGGTCAGGCGCTGAATTTCACGAGCGGCTTCCTGAGCCCCCTCGTTGAGCTGGTCGAACCAAGGGTGCACGACCTTGGGAACCACCACAAAGCGATACTGGCGCTGAGCATCGTCGGCATGAGCCGTGGTGGACATCGCCCCTAGGGCCAACGAAAGCACCCAAAGCACGTTTCGAAGCATGGCGTTATACATGATGTTCAACTCCTGCGAGGAGAAGGTTTTTTGTTGAAGTGTACCGGGTGGCGCTGCAACTGCGATCGGCGATGAAGAAATAACATCAAAAAGTGATGATTCGCCCTATGACTTTGGTCTCGTTGAAACCCTGTCTTCAATGGGTGGATTTTAAATTATTGAAAATAAAAAGTTTATTGATGTTCATGTTTTGATTTAACACCATCGTCTAACGTCCATGGATCACAAAATAGTGTTAGAAATGGCGCTCGCGAAGCTCTCGCACCATAGGCAAGCGTGCCGGGAGACGAAATCAACGGGAGGCAGCCATGTCACGCGGTTATCTGCTGGGGCTGGACGGTGGCTCCAGTTCCACCAAGGCGGTGATCTTCGATACCCAGGGCAACGTCGTGGGGATCGGGCGGGAATCTTCCCGGCTCGAGCATCCCCAGGCGCACTGGGTCGAGCGTGACATGAACGTCGCCTGGACGAGCGCTGCCGAATCGATACGTGCCGCCCTGGCGGCCGCCGGCCTGGAGGGCGGCGAGATACTGGCGGTAGGCGTCACGGCCCACGGCGACGGGCTCTACCCCCTAGATCGCAAGGGTGAGCCGCTCGGCCACGCCATCACCTCGCTGGACAGTCGTGCCGCGGGTATCGTCGAGCGCTGGTGCCAGCAGGGCATACGCGACGAGGCGCTGGCGCGGATCGGGCAGATGCCTTTCGCCTTCTCGCCGGTGACCTTGCTGGCGTGGCTGCGGGCCAACCAGCCCGAGCGCTACGCCGCTCTCGCCCACGTCCTGACCTGCAAGGACTGGCTGCGATTCAAGCTGACCGGCGAGATCGCCACCGACTTCACCGAGGCCAGCACCGGCTACACCGACGTCAACACCCAGCGCTACAGTCGCGACGCACTGTCGATGCTGGGCATCGCATCGGTGTTCGAGGCCCTGCCCGACGTTCGCCTGCCCGAGGAGGTCGCCGGCCAGGTCTGCGAGTCGGCAGCGCGCGCCACCGGCCTGAAAGCCGGTACGCCGGTCGCCACGGGGTTGCATGACGTTACCGCCAGCGCGGTGGGGCTGGGCAACGTCGCGTCGGACACGCTGACCATCGCGGCCGGCACCTTCAGCATCAACGAGGTCTTTTCCGACGCGCCCAAGCCCGATCCGCGCTGGGCGACACGCAACGGGCTACGCCCTGGCCAGTGGCTCAACATGGCGATTTCACCGGCGTCCTCCAGCAATCTCGAATGGTTTCACCGGCAGTGGGGGCAGCCGGGAGATGGCGGCACGGGCGCCTTTTTCGCCGAGATGGAAGCGTCGCTGGACGCCGCTTTCCGCAGCCCGTCACGACTGGTCTACCACCCGTTCCTTTATGGTTCGCCCTACGATGAACCGGCCAGTGCCGGCCTGTTCGGCCTCCAGGGATGGCACGACCGTGGCCATGTCCTGCGTGCGATCCTGGAAGGGGTGGTGTTCAATCACCGGGTGCATGTCGATGCCCTGGCCTCGACCTTCGCCATCGAGCGCGTGCGCATCACCGGCGGCGGCAGTCACTCGCCGCGGCTGGCCCAGCTGTTCGCCGATTCGCTGGGTCGACCGCTGGAAACGTCGCGAATCCAGGAGGCCGCGGCCTGGGGCGCCGCGATCTGCGCCGGGGTGGCAGCCGAAGTGTTTCCCTCCATCGCGTCGGCCACGTCGCTTTGCGAGGTCGACCACCGCTACAACCCCGATTCGGAGCGCCAGGCCGCGTGTCAGCAGGGCTTCGAGCGCTACCAGCGTCTGATCGAAGGGATGAGAACGCTATGGGCGACGCTGGACGTCGAGGCGTCGCCCCCGGATTCACCCGACACTTCGGCGGAATCCACGCCGACGATGGGAGCAAGACGATGACGGAACCCGCCAATGCCATGCCGCCGACGCGTCGGCAGACCCTGGATCGCCTGCGGGCGGACCCCGCGGTGTCGGTGCTGATCATCGGTGCCGGCATCAACGGCGCCGGGCTGTTCCGCGATCTGGCGCTGCAGGGCGTCGATACGCTGATCGTCGACAAGCAGGACTTCTGTGCCGGCGCCAGCGCCGCGCCGTCGCGACTGATCCATGGTGGACTCAAGTATCTCGAGACCGGCGAGTTCCGGTTGGTGGCGCAGTCGACCCGCGAGCGCAACCTGCTGCTGCGCAACGCGCCGCACGTGGTGCATCCGCTGCGCACGGCGATGCCGACGCACAGCTGGTGGGGCGGAATCTGGCCGTCGATCCAGCGTTTCTTCCGCCGGCCGGCAAAGATCGACGACCGCGGTATCCTGATCAGTGAAGCGGGGCTGACGCTCTACGATTTCCTCGGCCGCCATTTCCGCAGCATGCCGCGTCATTCGGTGACGCTGGGGCGCAAGGTACGGGAATCGCTGCCGGACATCCGGGATGACGTCAGGGCGCTGCACACCTACTACGACGCGGCGATCAGTCAGGCCGAGCGGCTCGGGTTCGAACTGATCGACGACGGCTGCAGAGCCCATCGCGGCGCGATGGCGCTCAATCACGTCACCCTGACCGGGAGTGACGGTGAAGCGATAACCTTCGACGATGAAGAGGGCAACGCGTTCCAGGTTCGCCCGCGGATCATCGTCAATGCCGGCGGCGCCTGGATCGACGAGATCAATCGCCAGCTGGGGCAGGAAACGCGGCATATCGGCGGCACCAAGGGCGGGCACCTGATCGTCGACGTGCCCCAGATTCGCGATCAGCTCGACGGGCGCATGATCTACTTCGGCACGCCCGATGGTCGCATCTGCCTGATCTATCCGTTCATGAGTCATGTGCTGGTCGGTGCCACCGACATCCGCTGCACCGACCCGGACCAGGCCGTCTGCGACGACGACGAGCGCGATTACCTGCTCGAAGCGGTGCATTACCTGTTTCCCGAGGTGACGATCGGTCCGGATCAGGTCCGCTACCGCTATAGCGGTGTGCGACCATTGCCGCGCAGCGACGCTGCCGATCCGGGCCAGATCAGCCGCGATCACGCCATCGTCGAGGATCGCATCCACGCCTGGCCGGTGTTGTCCCTGGTGGGTGGAAAATGGACCACGTTTCGCGGGTTTGCCGAAGAGGTGGCCGACGATCTGCTGGCGAGGCTGGGCCGCCGGCGCGAGATCGATACCCGGCAGTTGGCCATCGGTGGCGGGCGCGACTTTCCCCGCGATGCGACGTCGCGGGAGGCGTGGCTCGCCAGGGTGACCGCCCTCTGCGAGGGCGACCGGCATCGGGCCATTACCCTGCTGGATCGCTACGGCACCCGGGGTGAAGCGGTGGCACGGCACTGCGCGGGGATGAGCGCTGGCGGTGCCTGTCGCCAGCAGCCGCTGGATTCGCTGGCCGCTTATCGTGTCGGAGAGATCGATTTCGTCTGCTGCTTCGAGCGCGTCGAGCATCTGGCGGACGTGCTGTTCCGGCGTCTGCCGATCGCGTTGGCCGGCCAGCTCGACGGCGCGGTGATCGAGGAGATCGCGACGCTGTGCAGCGGGGCCCTGGCGTGGTCGGAAGACCGCTGCCGGGATGAGATCGAGAGGGTACGGGAGATCGCCGTGCGCGCGCACGGTGTCTCGCTCGGCCCGGGCGCCGACGACACCACGGCGAGTGGCGACGAGCCGCTCTCTTCCACATCGGGAAACGCCCCGCGCAAGGGGACTTCCTCCACTCAGGAGCCAGCGTCATGACCAGCATGCTTTCTGCCAGCGGATTGCGAACGGGGCGGCTGTTTCGCCGCGAGACCGGCCTGACCTGCATGGTGGCGTTCGATCGCACGCTGCTGGCGGGCCCGGTGGAGCATGCGATCGATGCACGCCGCACCTGCGAAGCCATCGTCTCGTCGCGACCGGATGCGGTACTGCTGTCGCCGGGCGTGCTCAAGTCCTGCGGGGATCTGTTCGCCGACAGCCGCGCCCCCAGAATCGTGCTGCGAATCGACTATCCGATGGTGGGCGACTTCACCCTGGCGGGGGAGGAGCATCACCGCATGATCGCCACCCCCGCCCAGGCCCATGCGATGGGCGCGGATGCCGTGGTGATGTGCTTGATCTCCGGTTACGACGACCCCCGACGCGAGGCCGACAACATCGAGGCGGTGGCGGAGACCGCGCGTCAGTGCGAGGCGATCGGGCTGCCGCTGATCGTCGAGGCGGTGGTGTGGGGGGCCAGGGAGGAGGGGCTGCTCGATGGCGAGCGGATCGCACGAATCGCGAGGATCGCCGCCGAGCTGGGGGCCGACCTGATCAAGGCGCAGTACAATGGTGACCCCAGGGATATGCGGGCTCTGGTGGAGAGTTGTCCGGTGCCGGTGCTCGTCCTGGGTGGCGCGGCGATGAACGATGACGAGGCGCTGACGCGCTTTACCCGCGATGCGCTGGAGAACGGCGCCAGCGGGGTGATCTTCGGCCGCAACGCCTGGCAGCGCGAAGGCGTGAGCGGTGGCATCGAGCGGCTGGTCTCCATCGTGCATGGGAGTGGCGCCGAGTGAGGCGACGCGACCCGTGTCGAAAGCGATGGCGTCGGTGGCAAAACATAGGCAGCTAGCTGTTGTGTGTGTAGACTTTTGTACCCTGTCCCGACCCGCTCGGGTCAGCGATGCCGTGCGTCGTTTCACCCGTCCTTCCGACCGGCGGCGCTGCGTTTTGTCAGGCGGGCCGCACGCGCGGGCCGCAACCAGTGAACGAAGGGATCTCCGTACGCCATGAGCGAATACTCTCTGTTTACCTCCGAATCCGTGTCCGAGGGTCACCCGGACAAGATCGCCGACCAGATTTCCGATGCCGTCCTGGACGCCATCATCGCCCGCGACAAGCAGGCGCGCGTCGCCTGCGAAACGCTGGTCAAGACCGGCGTCGCCATCGTGGCCGGCGAGATCTCCACCACCGCCTGGGTCGATCTGGAAGACCTGGTGCGCAAGGTGATCATGGATATCGGCTATACCTCGTCGGAGGTCGGCTTCGATGGTGAAACCTGTGGCGTGATCAATCTGATCGGCAAGCAGAGTGTCGATATCGCCCAGGGCGTCGACCGCAGCAAGCCCGAGGATCAGGGCGCGGGAGACCAGGGCCTGATGTTCGGCTACGCCACCAACGAGACCGAGTCCTTCATGCCGGCGCCGATCCATTACTCGCATCGTCTCGTCGAGCGCCAGGCGGAACTGCGCAAGAACGGCACGCTCTCGTGGCTGCGCCCGGACGCCAAGAGCCAGATCACCTTCAGCTACGACGACCAGGGCCAGCCCAACGGGGTCGATGCGGTGGTGCTCTCGACCCAGCACGATCCGGACATCTCCCAGGACGACCTGCGCAAGGCGGTGGAGGACCTGATCATCCGCGACGTGTTGCCGGCGAAGTGGATCCACGACGACACCCGCTTCCATATCAATCCCACCGGCAAGTTCGTGATCGGCGGCCCGGTGGGCGATTGCGGCCTGACCGGGCGCAAGATCATCGTCGACACCTACGGCGGCATGGCGCGTCACGGCGGCGGCGCGTTCTCCGGCAAGGATCCGTCCAAGGTCGATCGCAGCGCCGCCTACGCCGGACGTTACGTGGCCAAGAACATCGTCGCCGCGGGGCTGGCCGACAAGTGCGAGATCCAGGTCTCCTATGCCATCGGCGTCGCCGAGCCGACCTCGGTGTCGATCAACACCTTCGGCACCGCCCGGGTCAGCGAGGCCAAGATCATCGAACTGGTGCGCGAGCACTTCGATCTTCGCCCCCATGCGATCACGCGGATGCTCGACCTGCTCCACCCGATGTATCAACTGACCGCGTCCTACGGGCACTTCGGCCGCGAGCCGTTCGAGTCCAGCTATACCTGGACCGACGTCAACGGTGAAACCCAGACCGAAACCTTCACCGCCTTCCCGTGGGAGAAGACGGACAGGGCAGAGACCCTGAGAGCCGCCGCCGGGCTGTGACGAAGAGCCTCGGGCTCGGTCAGCGGTACAGGACAAAGCGGACCCGCCAATCGGGTCCGCTTTTTTGATGAGCCGGCGACGACAGGGAAGAAGCCGATGCTGGAAATTGCAGCCATCTTCATCACGATCACTGCGCTGTTTGCGTGGTTCAACTATCGGTTCGTCAAGTTGCCCGCGACGATCGGGGTGATGTTCATCTCGCTGGTGACGTCGGTGCTGCTGATCGCGTCGAGCCATCTCGGATTCGACGCGATCACCGACTGGGCCGAAGCCTGGCTGGGACAGATCAACTTCAACGCCCTGCTGATGGACGGGATGCTCTCTTTTCTGCTGTTCGCCGGGGCGCTGCATGTCGATTTTCACCAGTTGAAGCGCTATCGCTATTCGATCGGCCTGCTCGCCACCGTCGGCGTGGTGATCTCGACCGTGGTGATCGGCAGTGCCGCCTGGTGGCTCTTCCGCACTTTCCACATCGGCGTGCCCTATCTCTACTGCCTGGTCTTCGGCGCCTTGATCTCGCCGACGGACCCGATTGCCGTTCTCGGCATCATGCGCAGTGCCGGTGCGCCGGAGGACATGGAGATCAAGATCGTCGGCGAGTCGCTGTTCAACGATGGGGTCGCGGTGGTGGTGTTCACCGTGTTGCTGGGGGCGGCGACCGCGACAGAGGCGCTGACGGTGGCGCACTCCGCGATACTGTTCCTGGAAGAGGCGGGCGGCGGCATGCTGCTCGGGCTGGTGATGGGGTATGTCGCCTACCGGTTGATGAAGAGCATCGACCAGTACCAGATCGAAGTGCTGGTGACGCTGGCACTGGTGCTGGGTGGCTACACGCTGGCGACGCACCTGCAGGTCTCGGGGCCCATCTCGATGGTCATCGCCGGGCTGTTCATCGGCAATCGCGGGCGCGAACACGCCATGTCGGAGACGACCCGGCGCTACGTCGATGGCTTCTGGGAGCTCATCGACGAGATCCTGAACGCGGTGCTGTTCGTGTTGATCGGCCTCGAGCTGCTGCTGATTCCCTTCGAATGGTCGTATCTGATCGTCGCGGGCCCGGTGATCGGCGTGATCCTGCTGACGCGCCTGACCACCATCGGCCTGCCCATCGTCGCGTTGAGCCGCTGGGTCCGCTTTCGCCACGGAACCACGCGCGTACTCACCTGGGGCGGGTTGCGGGGCGGGATCTCGGTAGCGCTGGCGCTGGGCCTGCCCGAGAGCGATTACCGAAATACCATTGTGATGGTGACCTACCTCATCGTGCTGTTCTCGATTCTGGCCCAGGGCCTGACCATTGGCGGTGTGGTACAGCGGGTAGTCTCGCAGGAATCCGACGGATCTTAGACTTTAGTGGTATGTGGCGGCTCAGGCATGGTATCGGCGCCGGGCGTTCCTTACTCTTGTGTGATTGTGTTGTGTCTTTTTCTTCGGCCGACCGGCCGATGGTATTCAAAATGACGGGGTGAACCATGATGTTACGCACAGGGATGCTGGTCGCGGCACTGGGCCTGTCCGGCGCGCTGCTGGTGGGCTGCGGCGACGACAGCGATGATCAGGCTAAGAGCGAAACTCAGGAGCCGTCGTCCTCCCAGCAGGAATCCCAGTCCTCCGGTTCCGGCTCCGACACCCAGGAGATGGCCGCTTCCGACGCCTCCGGCAGCGGCAGTAGCGAAGGCAGCGGTGGCGGCGAACCCGTCAACCTGATCTTCGGCACCGGCGGGACCGGCGGTAGCTACTACCCCATCGGCGGGGCGCTGAAGGGGGTATTCGAGAAGAGCGACCTGGTCGACGGCGTGCAGGTGGTCTCGACCGGCGCCTCCGTGCAGAACATCAACAACATCAACGACGGCCTTAACCAGGTCGCCATCGTGATGAGCGACGTCGCCTATGACGCGGTCAAGGGCCAGAACCAGTTCGACGGCCAGCCCGCCGACATCGAAACCATCGCCGGGATGTATCCCAACGTGGTGCAGATCGTCGCCACCGCCGATAGCGATATTCACAGCGTTGCCGACCTGAAAGGCAAGCGCGTCGGGGTCGGCAAGGTCGGATCCGGTGTGGAGCAGAGCGCCGCCAAGGTGCTGGAGTCCGCGGGACTGAGCTACGATGACCTGGCCCAGGTCAGCCATACCGGTTACGCCGATAGCGTCACCGAGATGAGCAATGGCAACCTCGATGCCGCGTTCTTCACCTCCGGCGTTCCCAACTCCAGTATCACCGGCCTGATGCAGAGCACCGACATCACCTTCGTACCGGTCAGCGGTGACGTCGCCTCCACGCTGCTGGAGAAATATCCGTACTACGAGAACTACGAAATCCCGGCTGGCGCCCCCGAGCGTTACAACCTGGGCGATGCCGTGGATACGGTGGCGATCCGCAACATCATGATCGTGCCCTCCTCCATGCGGGACGACGTCGCCGAGGATCTGGCCAAGCGCTTCCACGACTATCTCGAGTCCGGCAGCGTTTCCGTCGGTGCACTCAAGCAGTTCGATCCTGCGACCATGGACCAGAATCTGGTCGTGCCGCTACATCCGGGCGCCAAGGCGTATTACGAGACGCTGGCGAGCTCCGCGGAGGCGACCTCCGGTGATGACGCCACGACCGCTGGCGACAACAGCGATCTCTCGGAAGAGACCGCCTCCATGTCGGCCAACGAGCAAGCGGCCACGACCGAAGCCGATGGCACCGAAGCCGAACCGGCCAAGCAGACCAGCGCCGAGACGCCGGAAGACAATATCGAGCCTACCGAAGGTAGCGACACCAACGGCAACGAGAACGCCCAGGACAAAGAACCGCAATCCTGAGCGTGGGTGACCGCGTGTCCGGCAAGCCATGACGCGTAAGACAGCACTGAGTCTGGCGGCGGTGGCGATCCTGGTGATCGCCACCGTGCTGTATCCGCTACCGTGGCTCGTCGTGCGCGACGGACCCCAGTGGCGGTTTGCCTTTCCTGGGTGGCAGGGCACGACCTTCACGCTGCGCTGGATGCACTCGGTCGAGAAGGAAGACTGGGAAGAGTGGTTCGAGGTGACCGCCGATGACGCCATCGAGATCACCGGGACGCGCTTCAAGACCTTCGGCGCTGGCGTACCGTCGCATGCCGGTACCGAGACCCATCTCGAGGATGGGTGGGTAGTGATGACGGGGATCGATCGCGTGGTCGATCCGCTGGCGGTGCAAGCGGCGGTGGAAGAGCATTACCGCCTGATTTTCGCCGGCCATACCATTCCCCTGTCGCGTGGCGACCCTCCCATCATATTGACCTTTTCCATACTCAGGGTGCCGTTGTGGCAGGCCTTGCCGGCACTGGTGCGGCCCTGGTTATCGTAGATCCCGCCTGGCGAGGATGAGAAATGTCCGAACAAAAAGTCACGGTTTCCGCCGATGGTCCCGAGGATCCGTCGGTCAAGGAAGCGCTGGAGAAATTCGATCGTGAGAGCCTGGTCCGGGATCGACTGCCGCATGGGGTGATCCAGTTCGTCACGGCGGTGTCGGTGCTGCTGGCGCTGTTTCACCTCTACACCTCGTTTTCGGGGCCGCTGGTCGATGTCGCCCAGCGCAGCATCCACCTTTATACCCTGCTGGGGCTGGCCTTCATCCTCTATCCGCTGACCCGCAAGGGGGCCCGCGATCGGGTGCCGTGGGGGGATGCGGTCGTGGCGCTGGTGGCGTTTGGGATCGGTGTCTACATGCTGACGGTGTCGGATCGTGTCATCGCCTCGGCGGGGCGCATCAACAATGTCGACATGGTGGTCGGCTTCGTGGCGATTCTGCTGGTGCTGGATGCCACCCGGCGCGTCACCGGTTGGGGGCTGACGATCCTGGCCTCGCTGTTCCTGGTCTACGGCTTCTACGCCAAGCTTTCGTTCTATCCGCAGGTGAACGAGGCGATCGTTCTCGCGACGTGCAAGCAGATCGTCTCGCACCTGGTGTACATCACCGAGGGCTTGCTGGGTACGGCGATCGGGGTCTCGGCGAGCTACATCATCCTGTTCATCCTGTTCGGTGCCTTCCTCGGCAAGTCCGGCCTTGGGCAGCTGTTCAACGATCTGGCGCTGGCCATCGCCGGGCATACCCGTGGCGGCCCGGCCAAGGTGGCGGTCATCGCCAGCGGCTTCCTGGGATCGATCAACGGCTCCGCCATCGCCAACGTCGTGACGACCGGCGCCTTCACCATTCCGCTGATGAAGAAGACCGGCTACAAGCCGAACTTCGCCGGTGCGGTGGAGGCTGCGGCCAGCGTCGGTGGACAGATTCTGCCGCCGATCATGGGCGCGGCGGCGTTCATCATGGCCGAGGTGCTCTCGGTGCCTTACACCCAGGTGATCCTGGCGGGGATCATCCCGGCGCTGCTCTTCTACCTCGGGGTGCTGTTCCAGGTCCATCTGCGTGCCATGCGCAACGGGCTGGAGGGGATTCCCCGTTCGCAGTTGACCCCGCTCAAGGAGGTGATGCTCAAGCGAGGCCATCTGTTGATACCGATGGCGGTGCTGCTGTGGCTGCTGTTCGAGGGGAGGGCGCCGTTCTTCGCCGCCTTCTGGTCGATCGCCGCGACGGTGCTGATCTGCGGCACGCGTCGCGTGACCGTCGGGCTCGGCCTGATCCTGACGCTGCTGATCTTCGAGCCCCAGCTGCGGGCGCTGATCGGCGGTCACGCCCTGCCCAACTTCCCGGCCAGCCGCTGGATGCTGTTCGTGATCATCGCGATTCCGGTGGCGATCAACGCGCTGCGGGCCAGGCTCGGGATGGTGGCCGAGAAGATGGATGTGGGGGATTGCCGTGACGCCATGCACGATGGGGTGCGCAACGCGATTCCCGTCGCCGTGGCCTGCGGGGCGGTCGGGATCATCGTGGGTATCGCCACGCTCACCGGCATCGCGCTGGAGGCGGCGGATGCCGTGGTGACGCTGGGACAGCAGATCCCGATCCCGATGATCCAGCTGCTGGTCACGCTGGTACTGACCATGATCGCCTCGATCGTGCTGGGCATGGGGCTGCCCAGCATCCCGACCTACATCATCACCAGCACCATGGCCGCGCCGATCCTGCTCAACCTGCCGATGTTCCGCGAGCTGGCCGGCAGCAACGAGACGGCGATCTTCGTCGCCCACATGTTCGTGTTCTACTTCGGGCTGTTCGCCAATCTGACCCCGCCCGTGGCGCTGGCGGCCTACGCGGGGGCGGGCATCAGCGGCGGCTCGCCCAACGCCACCGGCTTCCAGGCGATGAAGCTCGCCATCGCCGGGTTCGTGGTGCCGTACATGTTCGTGTTCGCCCACAGCATGCTGATGATCGATGCGACCCTTTGGAACACGCTGTGGGTCATCGTGACCGGCGTGGTCGGCGTGCTGCTGCTGGCGGTGGCGGTGGAGGGTTACCTGCGGCGGCCGCTCAATCCCTTCTGGCGGGTCCTGGCGGCGGTGGGCGCGCTGGCTCTGATCTTCCCGGGGCTGGCCAGCGACATCGTCGGTGCGGTGATTACCGTGGTGCTGTTCCTGCTGGCCAAGGCGAAGCCGGAAGTGAGGTCCGCCGGCACGACCTAGCCCGGCGACGCCGAGCTTCGCGACGACGCCCGCGCTCCTGCCAAGGAGGGCGGGCGTTTTCGATGGCGTCGACGGGCAATACCGGCCGAGGTTTGCTATAAGGAATCCAAGGCGTCCGTTCCTTAGCAGAGATGCCGGCCAATGACCGATGAGGATGGCACATGTCAATCAATGTCACTCGGCGCCAGTTTTTCAAACTGGGCGGAGCGGGATTGGCGAGCTCGAGCCTGGCGATGATGGGCTTTGCGCCCGAGCCCGCCGAAGCCTCGATCCGCCAGTTCAAGCTGACCCACGCCAAAGAGACCCGCAACACCTGCACCTACTGCTCGGTAGGCTGCGGCATCCTGATCTACAGCAAGGGTGACGGTTCCAAGAACGTCGAACAGAACGTCTTCCATATCGAAGGCGACCCCGACCATCCGGTGTCCCGTGGTTCGCTCTGCCCCAAAGGCGCCGGTCTGCTCGACTTCGTTCACAGCAAGGGGCGGCTCGAATATCCGCAGGTGCGTGAAGCGGGCTCCAGCGAATGGACACGCATCAGTTGGGACGAGGCGCTCAACCGTATCGCCCGGCACATGAAGGACGATCGCGACGCCAACTTCGTCCAGCGCACCGCGCAGGGCGAGACGGTCAATCACTGGACGACGACGGGTTTCCTGGCCGCGTCCGGCTCTTCCAACGAAGCCGGTTACATCACCCACAAGGTGGTTCGTAACCTCGGCATGGTGGCGTTCGACAACCAGGCACGCGTCTGACACGGACCGACGGTGGCAGGTCTTGCCCCTTCATTCGGTCGCGGTGCCATGACCAATCACTGGGTCGACATCCGCAATGCCAACTTGATTC
>NZNW01000011.1 GCA_002695065.1 Salinicola sp.
CGCAAGCCGGGACGGGTGACCCCGGACGCGATCCTCGGGCGGATGTCTATGTCGACGTTGTGCGAGACGTAGATGATCGGCAGGCCGCGGCTGGCAACGATCTCCGCCGCCGGGGCGGTGCAGGATTCGCTCAGGACGACGGCATCGAAAGACTGCGCATCCAGCAACGCTCCCAGCTCGCGGCGTGCCTCGCGGGACATCGCCCGCTCAGCCGCGCGCGGCCAGGGACCGAAGATAGACCGCAGGTCGCCAATCCGGCCTTGCGTCCCTTGGACACCTCTCCAGACCACATCCTTTTCCGGCGCAGGGCTGGCGGATAGCCCCGAACCACAGAAAACCGTGATATTTGCGTCCGGCTGCATGGCTACGGCACTGATCAGGTCCGCGTTGAAACGCAGGTCCCCCGCATAGGGCGGATAGGGGTAGGTGCGCACGACGAAGAGCAGATTCATCCAAAGCATCCTTCCAGAATTGTCTGTGTGAAGACATCGGGACTGTGTGCCTTCAGGAAGGTGTCATTGCGCTTCCGGGGCGAGGCTCTCTCAAGTGCTGCCGCAAGCGCCGCCGCATCTGTGGTGTCCACGGCCGTACCCAGGCCGTGTCGCTCCACCTGGTAGCCGATCAGCCCTGTACGCTGCGCGATCAGCGGCTTGCCTGCCGCAGCGGCCCAGAAGACCACTCCCGAGGACCCCACGTGGTTTTGGTAGGGTGCCAGTACCACGTCGCAATCCACCACCTCCTGTGCCAGCTCGCTATCCGAGACAAAGCGATCAACGAGTTCGATCGCAACCTCCGGATAGGCGGCTCGGGCCGCTTCCAGTCGTGCTCCGAAGGACTCGCGATCAGGGCTGTCCACGCGCCCCACGAAACGCAGTGCAAGCCGCGACCTCTGTTCCGAAGAAAGGTGAGACAAGGCTTCAAGCAGTACGAAGATGCCTTTGCGCTCCGCCAGCGCACCGAACAACAGCAGCACCCGGCGACCATCTGCGCGCGGGCATGGTGTCCGATTCTCCAGCAAAGATAGGTCAGGTGACGGATCGGGAAGGAAGGTCAGAAGACCCGCCATGCGGGATACCGCAGAGCGAGGTGCGCGTTCATCAAGCGTGAAGAGCTTCCGCAAGGCCGGGCGCTGTGCTCCGATGTAGCTCCCCCAACGTCGTCCGGTGTCGAGCCCACGTCGCAGTCCCGCCGGATAGTTGTGCCCGTTGGGTGGCCGGAAAATGATCCCTGAGACCTGTCCCGGGACGGGGCGCCGGTCCAGCAGTGCTCCGTAGATCGCATGATCGAAAAAGGGGAGAAAGAGCTGTCCACCACTGGTGCCGAGGCAATCCCGGGCGGCTTCCCATTGCGCGCGGCCCCGTTTCAGAAGATCCGGTTGTGTGAGCTCCCTCAATTGATCCGGTGGCAGGATCTCGAGTTCCAGCCCGGTCGCGGCCACGGTTTCTTCCAGCCGTTTGGCCATCTCCGGGCCAGTGACCAGCCGCACCTGGTCGACCCTGGGGTCAGCAGCGGCCCCTCGAAGAGTCATCTGGGCCCAGAATGCGCAATGGCCGTCGGTCAACGGCTCAAGATAGGTCAGGCAGGTCATGCGGGAAAACTCTCTTCCAACGCAGCCGTCGCCACCGGCCTGATGGCATCCGTCCGGTATGGACAGCCGGGAAAGAGACCCAGTACCGCCTGCGCCCGAGCGAGGTCTTCGGGAGAAACCTTTTCGCGCCAGCGCCCCACCAAAGCCTGAGCATCGCCCGCGCGGATCGCCGCGGCACCTTCGCTGTCGCTCAACCCGCGCACCGAATTCGAGGCATTGCCGAACATTGCGCGCATCCGTGGCGTAGGTTCGATGTCGCAGAGCTCCGCCAGCCGGTTGAGAGTGCCGTCCGGATCAAGAACCATGTCTTCGTAGAAGATTGCCGGCACGCCGGCAGCCAGATCAGGAAACAGCGGCATGTTCTCGAGACACCAGCAGAGCACGTAGCGCTCCAACTCGGAACCTTCGGCCTGTAGCCTGTCTACCTCGAGACGCAGCTCGGCACTCAGTAGATCCTCGCAGAGCGGCCGGTTGCGGAGGAACAGATCCAGCTTGTCCCCCCACTTGTTGCGCGCGCAGGACAGGGCCTGAGGCACCGGGTGGCGGAAATAGAGGATCGGCATGAAGCCCGCTTCCTCGAGCAATGGCCGCAGATATGAGGCAGCCGTGGTTTTCAGCAACAGCCGGTTGCTGCGCCAGTGGAAGTCCCCGCGCCAAAAACGCCAGGGTTCCTGCACATGCAGGCGCCCTTCGCGCATGTCAGTCATATAGCGCAGAAGACGCGCGCGCATGGCCGCGTCAGGCGCGACAAAGATCCCCCCGGCAGGCCACCCGAGATGGCGCATCTGCGCTGCCGTTGCCGTAGGCGGAGCGAAAGGCTGGTCGGAGGACTTGAGGCCCGGTGCATGCCCCAGAACCTGCATCAGCAGCGTGGAGCCGCTGCGCCGGGAGCCGATCAGGGCGATGTCCTGCTTTTTGCCCGGCCGATGAGTATTGAGTGTTTCGCTGATGGCCTGCCGCATGGCTTGGCGCAGCAGAAGGGGAGTGTCGATCCACATGCCTCAGGTCTCCGTGTCAGGCCGGCTCGGCATGAAGGTCGGCGTAATGGCGTGCCAAGGTCGCACCGGCCCCTTCGGTCACTGCCGAGATCTGCTCGGGGGGCAGACTGGAGCGCCAGGAAAAGGCGAGCGCCTGCGCATCTCGAGACATGTTGTGCAACTGCCGGCCCGACATCTCGCCGGTCCCGCCCGAGGTGGATTTCGAAAGAAAGTCGCGCGCCGCCCCCGTGACCGGAATATCGAGATGTTCCAGCAAGGCGCCTCCCTCCTCGATCGGCGAAAGGCAGAGATCTTCGTGCCGCATCAGCAGCAAGCTTTCGGGAGCCCGGGCCAGCTGTTGCTCCACTTCCTCGTACATGGCGGACCAGAAGCACCCCAAGGCATAAGCGAACTGGAGATCGGGGTCCTCGTGGCGCCGGGGCCAGCTCTTCCCATCCAACTCGGGCACCGGCCACTCCATGCGGCGCAGTGAGTGCACAAGGGCAGCAGGATGTCGGATCAGAATCGCCGCCTTGGCGGAGTGGCGCTTGGCCAGATCCGCGCAGAGACGGATAAGAAAGGGATCCTTCAGAAGCACCAGCGGATTGCTGCTTCGCAGCGCCCGCGACAGATCCCGGTCATAGTGGCTTCCCAGGATTTGCCGTGCGGTTCCCCTCAACAGCCCGTCGGAAGGCCGGCGGCGCCGAAATCCGCAGCGGCCTGCCATCATCTGAGCGATCAGAGTTGAAGTTTCTTCGGCCCTGTCCGGACCAGGGTACCAGCACGGCACGCCTTTCAAGCCCGATCCCAGATTGAAGGGCTCATGCACCACGCAATCCGGCATCGCCAAAGATGCGGCCTCCCCCATCCAGGTGGTGCCCGACCGGTGCATCCCGGTAACAATGCGCACGGCCTTGGGAGCTTCAGCCATGGGAACTCTGCACCGGCACCAAACCGCAGATGATCTCAACCACGGGCATAGACGTCCTCGTAGCGCACGATGTCGTCCTCGCCCACGTAGGTACCGGTCTGCACCTCGATCAGCACCATGGGCACCTTGCCGGGATTCTCCATCCGGTGGACGCAGCCGAGCGGCAGGTAGACGCTCTCGTTCTCGGTCACGAGCTTCACCTCGTCGTCCACGGTGACCCGCGCGGTGCCCTCGACCACGATCCAGTGCTCGGAGCGGTGGAAGTGCGACTGCAGGCTCAACGCGGCGCCGGGATGCACGAGGATGCGCTTCACCTGGAAGCGACCGCCCACGACGAGGCTCTCGAACCAGCCCCAGGGGCGGTGATCCTTGGGGAAGGCCGTGGCCTGCGGCGACTGCTTTTCCTTCAGCGCGGCGACCGCCTTCTTCACGTCCTGGGCGCGGCTCATGTCGGCCACGAGCACGGCATCGTTCATCGCCACGGCCATGATGTTCTCGAGCCCGATGCCCACGACCTCGAGCCGCTCGCTTTCCGAGCGCAGCAGCGTGTTGCGGCAATCGATCGCCGTGGCATGCTCGGAGACGACAACCCCGTCGGCGTCCGGGCCGCTCTCGCGCCAGACGGCATCCCAGCCGCCGAGATCCGACCAGCCGGAATCGAAGGGCACGACCGAAAGGTTCGTGGCCTTCTCCATCACCGCATAGTCGATCGAGATGTCCTCGGCCCCGGACCATGCGCCGGGCGCAAGGCGCAGGAAGCCGAGATCCGTCTTGGCCTCGTCGAGGCTGGCCTGCACCGGCCCCATGAGCTTGGGGGCATGCGTCTGGAAGGCCTCGATGACCTGCTTGGCGCGGAAGAGGAAGATACCCGCGTTCCAGAGGTAGGTTCCGGCCTCGACCATCTCGGCGGCGCGGGTGGCGTCGGGCTTTTCGACGAAACGCGCAAGCGCCACCGGGGCGCCATCGCCCTCGGGCGGGCCTGCCAGTTCCAGATAGCCATAGGCGGTCTCGGGATGGGTGGGCGTGATGCCGAAGGTGACGAGATCGCCCTTCTCCAGCGCGCTCAGCCCGCGGGCGACCGCCGCATGGAACGCATCAGCATCCGGCACAACGTGGTCGGAGGGCGCAACCAGAAGGATAGCCTCGGGGTCGGTGGCCGCGGCGTGGAGCGCGGCGGCAAGGATGGCGGGGGCGGTGTTGCGGCCCTCGGGCTCGATCAGGATCGGGCCGGGATCGATGCCGACAGCCTGCAGCTGCTCGGTCACGATAAAGCGGAAATCAGCGTTGGTCAGCACCATCGGGCTGGTGAAGGACAGCCCCTCCCCCTGCCCCGAGAGCCGCTTCGCCGAGGCCTGGAACAGCGTCTCTTCTCCCATGAGGGGGACGAACTGCTTGGGGTAGCTCTTGCGCGAAAGCGGCCAGAGCCGCGTGCCCGATCCGCCACAGAGAAGGACGGGGGTGATCGTCGTCAAAGCCATGGTGCAGTACTCGCCATCTGAAAATCATCTTAGCTTCTGTTAACAGGGATCATCTTCGACTCAAGCTGTTCCTGCCCCTCTCGCGGGATGGGTGAGCCCGTTATGCCGCAATGCGGCAAAAAACAGCGCATACAACTCAGGGTTGACAAAGCCCGCGCGAATTTCTCTACCGAAGAAACGCCGCTCCGGCTTCCTAGCGCTTCGCCCGGACCCGCACGAAGCCCAGGAAAGCCCCGTCGGCCGAGCGCAGCCGCGGCCGGCCCGATCCCGCCCAGAAGGCCCGCCATTCGGCCTCGAGCGCATAGATGTCGGCGCCGGGCATCAGGCGGCGCGCCTCTTCCAGCGCCGCAGGCGAGACCGGCGGCGCATCCGTGCCCGCGTCCTCGATCTTCCGGCGTCGGGTGAAGCGGATCATGTCCCCCTCCTCCTCGGCCATGTGGTAGTCGGGCAGATGGTCGCTCGCGATCATGTCGCGCAGCATCTTGCGGAAGACCCGCCGCGGCGAGGCCGAGCCGGACTTCTTCAGCAGCGTCTCGACCGAGATCCGCCAGGACGACTGCCGGCCGCAGTGCTTGCGGGCGAGCTCGTAGATCCGCCGCTCCAGCGGCTTGCGCAGGCGGAAGTAGTCCCGGCTGAGCGTCAGCACCGATTTCGCCAGGACCGCGCGATAGAGCCAGTCCGAGAGCGTCACCGAAACCGACATCATCCGTCCGCCCCGCGACCGGCGGGTGATCTCCCAGCGTTCGATCAGGCCGAAGCCGGTGGTGGTCTCGGTCTCGCCTGTGGCGATGTTGGTGGTGATGCGGGTGCCCGCCAGCCGCTCGAAGGCCTCGCGCAGGCGCCGGTAGGCATCGCCGCTGGTCTCGCGGTTGGTGGCCACCAGCAGGTCGTGGGCGCGCAGGGTTAGCGTGCGGCCCACCTGCCGCCCGGCATTGATCGCCGCCATCAGCTGGCTGATGCAGAAGATCAGGATGTCCTTGTCGTGGATCGTAGCCAGCCCCTTGACCGAGGGCGTCACCTCGACCTGGGCGCCGTTGTGCTCGTATCGCAGGATGCGGCGGTCGGGCCGCGTGGCGAGACTGAAGACCGGGTGCTCCATCGTCGCCATGTCGTCCTTGGGAATCGCGTCGAAGACATCGCAGAGGAAGAAATCCATCTGCGGATGCCGCTCGGGCAGGAGTTCCCTGCCCGGCTCGCCCGTGCCTGCGCCCATTCTGCCCCGCCCCGCCGTTCCGGCTTTTAACGTGGTTTCGTTGACGGCCAGCCTAGGTATGCCCGGCCCGCCGGTCCAGCCTCCGCATCGGGGGTTCGGAGTCGGATGAGCGTCGGATCAGAGTCACCCTATCGGGGGTTCAGAGTCGCCCTGCCCTTTGCGGAAGGCCGAATTCACCTTGAAATACAGCGCTCTGGACAAAGAAGCCTGCCCCCGTAACATTATAATTAACACAATAATAACACTGGCAGAAAATGCGGGGCACCTGAAACAGATGCGTCACGCCCCTGCCGACCCCGTTGAATTTGCTATGAAAAGCCGAATCGGATGCGCAACGCATTCCCATGTGCCGTGTTTTCGAGTATGTTCCCTAAAAAGCAGCACATAAGGGGTGAGGGGTATCATGAGCAGCGAGCAGCCTCCCTATTTCAACATCGATCCGGACCGTGCCCTGCGCGATCTCGATGCGCCCGTGGCCACCGCGGGCTTTGCCGAAATTGCCACGGCCTGCAGTCGCGGGCGGGCGGATCTGGCCTCGCGCGGGATGGACGACAGCGGGCGCAAGTCGCTCCGGCTCTTCTCCACGTGGGAGATCACGCGCTACCTGATCCCGGTCGCGACGCCGCATTTCCGCCGGGTGCTCAAGGCCCACCCGGAGCTGCCTCAGGGCCGCTCCGAGACAGAGGGCGGTGCCAAGTGGTTCACCCTCGACGAGGTGCTGCGCCTGCGGGCTCATTTCGCCGCGGAAGGGTCGAAGACCAAGGAGTACCTCCCCTACCGGCCCAAGGACCTGCCCGCCAAGATGGTGGCCGTCGCCAACTTCAAGGGCGGCGTCGGCAAGACCTCGACGGCGGCGCATCTCGCCATGTCCGCCGCGCTCGACGGCTACCGGGTACTGGTGGTCGACCTCGACAGCCAGGGCAGCATGACCTCGATCTTCGGCGGAGAGGTCGAGGACGAATGGAAGACCGTCTTTCCCCTGCTCGCCCGTCACTACGCCCGCCACCAGCGGCGCGAGAACCAGGGTCGCATGGACCGGGGCGAGGCGCCCCTGCCCCTCGACGACACGCTCTCCGAGGCGCTGGACGTGACCGCAGACAAGCTCATCCAGAAGACCCACTGGCCCAATATCGACCTGATCGGTGCGCAGCTGAACCTCTACTGGTCGGAGTTCCAGATCCCGGTCTGGCGCATGCAGGGCCGTAGCTGGAAGCTCTGGGACGCGCTGACCGAAAGCCTCGAGGAAGACGGCGTGCTCGACGACTACGACGTGATCTTCCTCGATACGCCCCCTGCCCTGGGATATCTGACGATCAACGGGCTCGCCGCAGCCGACATCCTGCTCGTGCCGCTCGGGGCCTCCTTCCTCGAGTTCGACAGCACGGGGCGTTTCTTCGACATGCTGCATTCCACCTTCGCCAGCATCGAGGAGGGCGAGAACATGGCCGCCCGGGCGCTCGGCCGCGAGGGTGTTGCCTTCGAGTGGGATGCGGTGCGCGCCATCCTGACCCGCTACGACAACGCGCAGCAGGGCGAGCTGGCGGGCCTCATGCAGGCCTACCTCGGCCGCACGCTTTCGCCCCAGCGGCAGGATTACACCGCCCTGATCGGGCAGGCCGGCGAACAGGTGGCCGGTATCTACGAGGCCGACTACCGTGACTTCAACCGCGAGACCTACGTCCGCGGCCGCGCCACCTTTGACGAGACCTATGCCGCCTTCAAAAAACTGCTGATCGGCACCTGGCGGCGCGACGAGATCGCGGCGCGGGAGGCGGCGGAATGACCATGGCCCCTGCCGATGTTTCGCGCGCGAAACATCCCTGCCCCACCGTCCCGCAGTGTTTCGCGCGCGAAACATCGCTCTCCCCTGCCCCGCTGTCCCTGCATTCCAGGAGCCCCCGCCATGGCCAAGCGTAAGCGTCTGACCGCCGCCAATCCCGACTATCTCGGCACCGCACCCGAGGCCCCTGCCCCGCGCATCGCGCCCGAGCCCAGGTCGTCCTCCCTGCCCCCCATCGCGCAGGTCGCGGGCGAGGTCTCGGCCTCGGCCGCGCTCGGAGAACTGTCCCGCGCCATGGAGGAGGCCCGTGCCGGGGGGCGTCTCGTGCAGGCCATCCCGCTCGCCCAGATCGACCCGGGGCATCTCGTCCGCGACCGGATCGAGGCCGAGGAAGAAGAGCTGCGGACGCTCATGGAAAGCCTGCGGGCCCGCGGTCAGCAGACGCCCATCGAACTTGTCGACCGAGGCGAGAGCGCCGCGCCCCGCTACGGGCTCATCTCGGGCTGGCGCCGCCTTGCCGCGCTGAAACGTCTTGCGGAAGAGGAGGATCGCTTCGGGACCGTCCTTGCCCTCATCCGCGCCCCGAAAACGGCCTCTGACGCCTATGTCGCCATGGTCGAGGAAAACGAGATCCGCGTGGGGCTCAGCTACTACGAGCGTGCCCGCATCGTGGTGAAATCCGTGGAGCAGGGAGTCTTCGACGACCGCCGCACGGCCCTGCGCACGCTCTTCGCCAATGTTTCGCGCGCGAAACGTTCCAAGATCGGCAGCTTCACCCGCATCGTCGAGGCGCTGGATGGCGCGCTGCGGTTTCCCTCGGCCATCGGTGAGCGCACGGGGCTCGATCTGGCCCGCCGGCTCGACGAGGATCCGGGGCTGGCCGAACGCCTGAAAGGGGAACTCCGCAAGACCCCTGCCCCCGATGCCGAGGCGGAACTGGCCCGCCTCGAGGCTTCGACCCCGGCCGCCCGACCGAAGGCTCCGAAGCAGGAGCGGTCCCCGGCAAGATCGCGGGACGCAGATGGGGAAACCGCCGGGGCGCGACACATCGAGACGATTTACGATCCCGGCCGCGGGGTGCTGACCCTGAAGGGACCGGGCGTTGATGGCGATCTGCACGCGGCCCTGCAGCGTTGGCTCGAAGACCGCGCCTGACCGCGGCAGGGCCGCGAGGAAGAGCGAATTGCTGCCCGAGGTGATGCGTGTCACACACCGACGGTGAAATTCGGGGCTTTTGCTTCCTCCGTGCCGAGGATCTTAACTTGATGTTACCACCCGCGGTGTGGAGATCGGGCAAGGCACCCCGGAAGCCTGCGGGTTTCTGAAAATTTGATTCAAGATCGGAACGAGAGACAGCAATGCCTGCATTCGAGACGACCCCACTTTCCGGGGTCATGGTGATCACGCCGAAACGCTTCGGCGATCACCGTGGGTTCTTCAGCGAAAGCTACAGCGCCCGGGCCTTCGCCGAGCAGGGGATCGAGATCGATTTCGTCCAGGACAACCATTCGCTGTCGCAGGCGGCGGGCACCGTGCGTGGCCTGCATTTCCAGGCGCCGCCCCATGCCCAGGCCAAGCTGGTGCGCTGCGGGCGCGGGCGGCTCTTCGACGTGGCGGTCGACATCCGCAGGGGCAGCCCGACTTGGGGGCAATGGTTCGGCACGGAACTGAGCTTCGAGAACGGACGGCAGCTCCTGGTGCCCAAAGGCTTCCTGCACGGGTTCATGACGCTCGAGCCCGAGACCGAGATCGTCTACAAGTGCTCGGACTTCTATGCGCCGGATTGCGACGGCGCGGTGCGCTGGAACGATCCCGACATCGGCATCGACTGGCCCGATCCGGGCAGCGCACCGGTGCTTTCGCCCAAGGACGAGGCCGCGCCGCGGCTGGCCGAGTTCGACAGTCCCTTCACCTGGGAGGGCGCGGCATGAAGCTTCTCGTGACCGGTGGCGCCGGGTTCATCGGCTCGGCCGTGGTGCGGCTGGCGGTGTCCCGTGGCCACGAGGTGGTGAACCTCGACGCGCTGACCTATGCCGCCTGCCTCGACAACGTGGCCGAGGTCGCCGAGAGCCCGCTCTACGCCTTCGAGCAGGCCGACATCCGCGATCGCGACGCGCTGGAGCGTATCTTTGCGAAACATGCGCCCGACGCGGTCATGCATCTGGCGGCCGAATCCCACGTGGACCGCTCGATCGACGGGCCGGGGGATTTCATCGAGACCAATATCACCGGCACCTACAACATGCTGGAAGCCGCCCGGAAATACTGGGCCGGGGCGGGCCGGCCCGAGGGCTTCCGCTTCCACCACATCTCGACCGACGAGGTCTTCGGATCGCTCCCCGCGGACCCGGCGGTGCAGTTCACCGAGGACACGCCCTACGATCCGCGGTCGCCCTATTCGGCCAGCAAGGCCAGTTCCGACCATCTCGTGCGCGCGTGGCACGAGACCTACGGCCTGCCGGTGGTGCTGACCAACTGCTCCAACAACTACGGGCCCTTCCATTTCCCCGAGAAGCTCATCCCGGTCATCATCCTGAACGCGCTGGCGGGCAGGCCGCTGCCGATCTACGGCGACGGGTCCAACATCCGCGACTGGCTTTACGTGGAGGATCATGCCGACGCGCTGCTGCTGGTGGTGGAGCAGGGCGCGGTGGGGCGGTCCTACAACATCGGGGGCGAGAACGAGCGCACGAACCTCGAACTGGTCAGGACGCTCTGCGGGATTCTCGATGCGAAACGCCCCAAGGCGGAAGGTAGCTACGCCGACCAGATCACCTTTGTCACCGACCGCCCCGGGCATGACGCGCGCTATGCCATCGACCCGTCGCGCATCCGCGCCGAGCTTGGCTGGCGGCCGAGCGTGACGGTGGAAGAGGGGCTCGAGCGCACCGTGCAGTGGTATCTCGACAACGCGGCCTGGTGGCGGGCACTGCAGGATCGCCAGGGCGTTGGGCAACGGCTGGGGGTAGGGTCATGAGCGTGCTGGTCTTCGGCAGGACGGGGCAGGTGGCGCGCGAACTGGGCCGCAGGCTGCCCGGCGCGCGGTTCCTCGGCCGCGAGGAGGCCGACCTCTCCGATCCCGACACCTGCGGCGCCGCGATCCGTGCCGCCGCCCCCGCGGTGGTCATCAACGCGGCGGCCTATACCGCCGTCGACAAGGCCGAGGAGCAGGAGACGCTCGCGACCATCATCAACGGCGAGGCGCCCGGCGTGATGGCGCGGGAATGCGCGGCGCAAAGCATCCCCTTCGTGCATATCTCCACCGACTACGTCTTCGACGGCAGCGGCGAGACGCCGTTTCGCCCCGATGCGCCCTGCGCGCCGCTCGGGGCCTACGGGCGCAGCAAGCTCGCTGGCGAGGAGGAGGTGCGCGCGGCCGGCGGGCCGCACGTGATCCTGCGGACAAGCTGGGTCTTCTCCGCCCACGGCAGCAACTTCGTGAAGACCATGCTGCGCCTCTCGGAAAGCCGCGGCCGACTGACCATCGTCGCCGACCAGGTGGGCGGCCCGACCGCGGCGGGACCCATCGCCTCGGCCTGCGTGGCGGCGGCGGGCGCCCTGGGGCGCTCCCGCGGTGTCACCGGGACCTATCATTTCGCCGGCGCGCCGGACGTGAGCTGGGCCGATTTCGCTCGCGAGATCTTCTCTCGCGCCGGGCGTCAGGTGGAGGTCGAGGACATCCCCTCGGCGGACTATCCGACCCCCGCCAGGCGCCCGGCCAATTCACGCCTGGACTGCAGCAGCCTGCAGCGGCTCGGGATCACCCGGCCCGACTGGCGGGCCGATCTCGACCACGTCCTCAAAGACCTCGGAGCACTGGCATGACGGAACGCAAGGGCATCATCCTCGCAGGGGGCTCGGGCACGCGGCTCTACCCGATCACCATGGGCGTCTCGAAGCAGCTCATGCCGGTCTACGACAAGCCCATGGTCTACTACCCGCTCTCGGTGCTGATGCACGCCGGCATCCGCGAGGTGGCCATCATCACCACGCCCCACGACCAGGACCAGTTCCGCCGCCTGCTGCAGGACGGCAGCCAGTGGGGCATGTCCTTCACCTACATCACCCAGCCCTCGCCGGACGGGCTGGCGCAGGCCTACCTGCTGGCCGATGACTTCCTCGATGGGGCGCCCTCGGCCATGGTGCTGGGCGACAACATCTTCTTCGGCCACGGCCTGCCCGAGGCGCTGCAGGCGGCGGATGCGCAGGAAAAGGGCGGCACCGTCTTCGGCTACCACGTGGTCGATCCCGAGCGTTACGGCGTGATGGATTTCGACAAGGACGGCACCGCGCGCGAGATCATCGAGAAGCCCGAGGTGCCGCCCTCGAACTTCGCCGTCACCGGGCTCTACTTTCTCGATGCCGAGGCCCCGCAGCGGGCGCGGGCGATCACCCCCTCGGCGCGGGGCGAGCTCGAGATCGTCTCGCTCCTGCAGAGCTACCTCGAGGAGGGCACGCTCAGCGTCCAGACCATGGGGCGCGGCTACGCCTGGCTCGACACCGGTACCCACGCCAGTCTGCTGGATGCCGGCAACTTCGTGCGGACCATGTCGCAGCGGCAGGGCCTGCAGATCGGCTGCCCCGAGGAGATCGCCTGGCACAACGGCTGGATCGGCAAGGAGCTGATGGCCCAGCACGCGAAGACCTTTGGCAAGACCGACTACGGCAGCTACCTGGCGGCCCTGATCCGTGAGGCGGAGTAGGGGGCTTCGCACCCCATGTTTCGCGCGCGAAACATCGAAATTCGATCGTCTCTACCCGTCGCGTGTGCGCTGAAGGTGGCGCTGCGAGCGAGGCTCGCGCCCCATTGATCCTAATCAGGATAGGCGGCCGGCCAGCAGGTAGCCGACTTCTCCGCATCAAGTCAGTCCCGCAGCCTGCCGCAGTGCTTCGTTCATGCGCGTCTGCCAGCCCGGCCCCTCGGCCTTGAACCGGGACACCACTTCGGGATCGAGGCGCAGCGACACAGCCACTTTCGGGTTCTCCGCCTTGGGGCGACCGCCCACGTTCTTGCGCATCTTCTCGGCCAGTGCCGGAAACGCCTCAGTGAAGGGCTTCGCCTGGGCAAGCTGCGCATCGGTGGCTTCCGGAGCATCCGGGTCGCTGGCAATCATCTCCTGAATCTTGGCTTCGCTGAGCGGCTTCTTGGTCATAGCAGTTCCCTTTCCTTGCGGCTGGCGGGGCGCATCGAGATCACCGAAAGGCCCTCGGTTCCCAAGACGGCGAAGACGACCGCGATCGTGCCGTCCGCAAGCCGCCCGATCGCCATGTGGCGGTTCTCCTTCACTGGGACGACCAGCGAGGACAGGAAGAACGTCTCGTCCAGGTCTGCGAAGTCGAGCCCGTGTTTGGCCAAATTGGTCAGCCTCTTCGGCTCGTCCCAGACGATCATCATGCGCGCATCCTACATTATCAATATGGTTTTTGTATATACATAAATCAAGAAGGCCAAGGTATGGCCTGTCCTGGCTGCAGGTGGTTTGGATATTCTGGGTTGCAGTCTGCCTCAACGTATCCGGCCTCCGGGGTAACTCCCTGCCAAGATGACGCTCCCGAGAGTCCCGCGCCTTTTGCGTTCCGCAGTATCAGGTCGTCCGGGCGCGCCCTGTGGAGGCCGCCAGAGCGAGCTTTTTAGCGCGCCC
>NZNW01000132.1 GCA_002695065.1 Salinicola sp.
AGGCCGCCGAGATGGCCGAGAAGGCAGGCGTCTCCTGCGAGCTGATCGACCTGCGAACCATCGTGCCGTGGGATATCGAGACGGTGGCGGCGTCGGTGTTCAAGACCGGGCGCCTGATCGTCAGCCACGAGGCGCCGCTGACCGGGGGATTTGCCGCCGAGATCGCCGCTACCATTCAGCAACGCTGCTTTCTCTATCTGGAGTCGCCGATCGAGCGCGTCACCGGGCTCGACACGCCGTTCCCGCTGACGCTCGAGAAAGAGTACATGCCGGGGCCGTTGAAGGTGCTCGACGCCATCCACCGCACGATGGATTTCTAGGAGAGGAGGCGAGATGAGCGATTTCCTGCTGCCCGATATCGGCGAAGGCATCGTCGAGTGCGAAGTGGTGAAGTGGCTGGTCAGCGAGGGCGATACCATCGCCGAGGACCAGCCTGTCGCCGAGGTGACCACCGACAAGGCCCTGGTGGAGATCCCCGCTCCCGAGGCCGGGCGCGTCACGCGGCTCTATGTCCGCGAGGGGGAGACGGCCCGGGTCCACGCGCCGCTGTTCGCCATCGAGAGCGTCGACGAGCGCGCCCGGTCCGACGCTGGCGCTCGATCCAACCATGACTCCCGATCCGACCACGACGCTCGACCACCCGAACCGATCGCCGCCACGCCCGAAGACGAAGCCCCGCAGCCGCCCGGGCCGGAAGCCGGGGAGACGGAATCGGTGGCGTCGAAGGATTTTATACTCCCCGACCTGGGCGAAGGGATCGTCGAGTGCGAGGTGGTGGCCTGGCGTGTCGAGGAGGGCGACGAGATCGCCGAGGATCAGCCGGTGGTCGAGGTCAGCACCGACAAGGCGGTGATGGAGATCACCGCCCCGGAGACGGGGCGGCTGGTGCGGCGGTATTGCCAGCTCGACGAGGTTGCCAGGGTGCACTCGCCGCTGTTCGCGTACGTGCCCCAGGCCAGCGGCAGCACTGACGAATGCAGCGATACCGACGCCATGGCGACCGGCACTGTTCCACGTGAAACCCACGCCGAGCCCCACCCGGCCCCGGCTCATCGCGTGGATAGCGGGGCCGAGTCGCGGTCAGCCGCCCGCTCGGCGCGGGATGACGCCGGCCGGAGACGCATCCCCGCCAGCCCGGCGGTACGCCGGCGGGTGCGCGAGCTCGGGGTCCGTCTCGAGGAGATTCCCGGTAGCGGCAAGGATGGCCGGGTCCTCAAGGAGGATGTGCTGGCGTTTCGGCAGCAACAGGAAAAGCAGGAGCAGCGCCCCAGGAAGGCCGAAGCGGCGGACCATCGGCTCACGACGGCTGCCGATGCTGCCTCCAGCGGCGAACGCGTCGAGCCGCTTCGCGGCGTACGTGCCGTGATGGCCAGGCGGATGAGCGAAGCGGCGTCGACGATTCCGCATTTTGCCTACGGCGACGAGTTCGACGTCACCGAGCTGCTGGCGTTGCGGGAGCGCCTGAAGGGCGATTTCGAGGCGCGCGACGAGCGGCTGACGCTGATGCCGCTGCTGATGAAGGCGCTGGCCCTGGCGGTGACGGAGTTTCCCTTGCTCAACTGCCGGCTCAATGCGGCAGCCGATGCCATCCACTACCAGGACGGCTGCCATGTCGGCATGGCGGTGGACAGCGCCAGCGGCCTGCTGGTGCCCAACGTCAAGCATGTCGAGCGGCTTAGCCTGCGCGAAGTGGCGAGCGAGGTGGAGCGCCTGACCCGGGCCGCTCGCGACGGACGGGTCGAACCGGCCGATCTCAAGGGCGGCACCATCAGCATCTCCAACATCGGCGTGCTGGGCGGCACCCATGCCATGCCGATCATCAACGCGCCGGAGGTGGCGATCGTCGCGCTCGGCCGGGTTCAGCGGTTGCCGCGCTTCGATGCCGACGGCAACGTGGTGGCACGGTCGATCATGACCGTCACCTGGTCCGGCGACCATCGGGTGCTGGATGGCGGCACCATGGCGCGTTTCTGCAATCGCTGGAAGGGGTATCTGGAGGCGCCGGAAACCATGCTTGCCGACCTGCGCTGATCTCATGGCGACGTCCGGACACAAGCCCACGGAGCTGCAGCAGTTCTATATCCCCGAGGAGCAGTCGGTCTATCTGCTCAGCCAGAGCCAGGCGCGGCAGCTGCGCGAGTGGATCGGGCGCTGCCGCCGCCAGCTCGCCCAGGTCGGCTATCGCGAGGTCGAGCTGGTCGGCAAGGGGGCCTACGGCTTCGTCTTCGCGGGTATCGATGGCGCCGGCGACAGCCACGTGTTCAAGTTCACCCGCCAGAACCTGCCGCAGTCGTTCCACGAGCGCCTCGAGGAGGAGGCGTTCATGCTCGAGCAGGTGGATCATCCCCGCGTTCCCAAACTGATCGCCTACCGCACCCTGCGCCATCAGGCGATGCTGGTGATGGCGCGCGCGCCGGGTATCAACCTGGAGGAGTTCTCGCTGCGCGAAGGTCGTCTGGCGCCGCGCCTGGTGATCAAGATCGCGGCGCAGCTGGCGGACATCCTGCGCACGCTGCGCCGCGAGTCCGCCGAGGGGCGACTCGTGGTGCACGGGGATATCAAGCCCTCGAACCTGATGTTCGATGCGCGAACCGAGCAGATCGCGCTGATCGACTGGGGCTCGTCGGTCTTTGCCCAGCTCGATGCCGAGGGCCAGTTCCTGTCGCGCAACGTGATGGAGCTGATGTCCGCCGATCTGCAGCACACCAACGCCCGCATGGGTGATGTCTACTACATCGGCGGGGAGCAGCTCGAGGGCGCGCTGTCGTCGCCGCGCTTCGACGAGCAGGGTGCCGCCGCGACCCTCTATGCGCTCGCCACCGCGCAGTCCAGCCGCTTCGGCCGCGAGACGATCCCGGCCACTTCGCTGGGGCTGCCGATCGAGTTCGCCCGGGTGCTGGATGCGATGCTGAGCGAGGATCCCGCGCTGCGTCGCCGGGCCGGGGACTACTTTCTCCAGCACATGCCGCGGATTGCCCGCACGATCCTGCGGGAGACCGAGGCATCGCCGGAAACCCCGCTGGTGCCGGTGTGGGTGCGCTCGCTGGAGCAGGAGATCGAGACGGTCGTCTACAGCTCGCGCAAGGCGTTCCTGCGTGACGACCACCGCCAGGACGACGAGCGCAACGACACCCTGAGCGTGGTCAACGACGTCCAGCTCGATCGCTACTACAAGCACTTCATGCAGGGCATGGGCGATCTCGAGAAAGCGTTCCTGGTGGCGGTGGGCAGGCTGGGAAAGTATCCGGTGGTGGGCGGTCTGGCGGTACGCTGGAGCGACGCCGGCGTCGAGTTCGACACGACCCTGAGCCTCAACGAGCCGTCGCTCCGGAAGGCCTTCGTCGCGGCGGTGAACAACATGGTCACCCTGGCCCGGGCGATCCGCCGCCGCGACGGTGTGTTCAAGGCGTGCCTGTTCAACGCCCGGCGCACCCTGCACGTCGACCGCGACGATGCCTCGCGGCCGTTCGTGCCCGACACGACCTGCGCGATTCCCTACGAGGTCAGCCCGACGCCGGAACTGGAAGACGCCAGTCGCGAGCACTCCTACTTCGAGGACGGTCCGGATCCCGAGGAGTTCCTGCGGCTACCGCCGGTGATGATCGAGGCGCTGTCGCGACTCAACGCCATCCATCACACCGGGATGATCATCTTCGAGGCGCTGCCGACCCACCTGAAGATCCACAGCTACTACCGCCTGCTCGATCCGGCCCGAGAGGAGGAGTTCCGCGACTGCCTGGAGACGCTGCTGGCGGCGGTGCCGCAGATCGACGGTCTCGGCGTTTCCGGCTACATGAAGATGCCCTACAAGAACACGCGACATTTTGCGCACCGAACGCGGCTTGCAAATAGCGGGGAGTGAATCCTCCGCCCGGCGGCGGATATGGTGCATTCTGCGCAATCTTTGCGTTTTCGGGACGCTTTACACCTCTTTTGGACGAATTCCAGGAGGAAAAAGGGAAGAAACGGGTTCGAGTCGTTATAATTCGCGCGTTTCTCTTTCAAGCGGCCCGAAGCTGCCGCCACAGCTTTCAAGCGGCCCGAAGCTGCCGCCACAGCTTTCAAGCGGCCCGAACCTGCCGCCGAAGCTAAACAGCCGGAGACGCTCCCAGGCTTCAAAAACGACACAGGGTCCGGCCTCCCGAAGGGGCGGTATTCCGACAACAGCAATACTGATGGTGAATTCATGGCCAAACAATCCCATACCCATGCGCAGTGGTCCTCCCGCACGGCCTTCGTTCTGGCAGCGACCGGTTCGGCCGTGGGGCTCGGCAACATCTGGAAATTCCCCTACATGGTGGGCGACAGCGGCGGTGCGGTCTTCGTGCTCGTCTACCTGGCCTGCATCGCGCTGATCGGGCTGCCGATCCTGGTCTCCGAGTGGCTGCTGGGCCGCCGCGGGCAGTCCAACCCGGTCAACACCATGCAGAAGCTCGGCCGCGACTCGAAGCTCTCGCCGGACTGGGTGCTGGTGGGGATCGCCGGCGTGCTGGGCTCGTTCCTGATTCTCTCTTTCTACAGCGTGGTGGGCGGCTGGTCGCTCAACTACACCTGGAGCACGCTGACCGGCGACCTCGGTAACTCCAGCGGCGTCAGCGTGGGTGACTACTTCACCACCCTGCTGGGCCAGCCGGGCACGCTGCTGTTCTGGCACACGCTGTTCATGCTGCTGACCTTCGGCATCGTCGCTGGCGGCGTCAAGGGGGGCCTGGAGCGCGCGGCCAAGTGGCTGATGCCGTTGTTGATCGTGGCGCTGGTCGTGCTGATCGGCTTCGGCATGTCCACCTCGGGCTTTGGCCAGGCGGCCGAGTTCATGTTCTCGCCGGACTGGAGCAAGCTCAACGGCGGCGTCATCCTCGCGGCGCTGGGCCACGCCTTCTTCACCCTGTCGCTGGGCATGGGGATCATGATGGCCTACGGCTCCTACCTGGGTCAGGAGGTCGATCTGATCAAGACCGCGCGCACCGTGGTGATCCTGGATACGGTCATCGCGCTCGGCGCCGGCATGGCGATCTTTCCGGTGGTGTTCGCCAACGGCCTGGATCCGAGTGCCGGGCCGGGGCTGCTGTTCGTGACCCTGCCGCTGGCCTTCATCGACATGCCCTGGGGGTTGGCGTTCGGTACGATTTTCTTCGCGCTGCTGACCGTGGCCGCGATCACCTCGGCGATCTCGCTGCTGGAGCCGGTGACGGAATTTCTGGAGGAGCGTACCCGGCTGTCGCGCGTTGCCTCGGCTTTCGTTGCGGCGCTGTCGACCTGGGCGCTGGGTATTGCCGCGCTGCTGGCGTTCAACGTCTGGTCAGGGTTCCAGCCGTTCGGCTTCAACGTCTTCGACCTGCTCGACGCGCTCACCAGCAAGCTGATGCTGCCGCTGACGGGGCTGGCCGCGATCGTCTTCACCGCCTGGTTCCTGGACAGCGACGACGTCAAGCAGGAGCTGGGCCTGGGTCCGAAAGGACGGGTGGTATGGCACTACGTATCGCGTTATGTCGCCCCCATCGGCGTGATCGTGGTGTTCTTCAACAGCCTGTAGCGGACCCTCCGTCACGTCTCGGGGCGTGCTTCGGGGCGTGATGGGAACTTCCCCGTCGGCGAGGGTTCCGGCGGGGCAGGCAGCGGCCGTTGTCCGAGGACAACGGCCGCTGATCGTTGGGGCAGGGGCGCCGTCGACCGGATGCTATCCGGGCAGCTATTCAGGTAATTCTGCGATCTCTTCCGCCAACTGGCGCTTCTCCTGGCGCTGCTCGATGCCACGCCGGGCCTTGAGGTAACGCACGGCTGCCCTGCGCTTGCGCCGCTCGTGCTCGTTGACTTCCAACGTCATGAAAATATCGAGAATTTCGCTCTTCAGGGTGTGAAGATGTTCGATGTCCTTCATTGATCGAATCTCCTGGCATCCTCGGAACTGTCGGTTTTGCGCCCGACATGCATACTATACTCAACTTTACAAGATAATGACGATCCACTTTTTTCATGCTTTCAACGCGCCGTGCCGGCGTGTTCCGCCAGCCCGACTCGGGCATACTAGGTTTCGAACTTTCGATCGAAACCCAGAGAAGCGAGACCGCCTGATGTCGCCATTCGAGGGCCAGCCATGAGCCGTTCGCTGTTCGATGAATTGCGCGTTCACATGGATCGTCTGCGTCGCTCCGAGCAGAAGGTGGCGCGGTTCGTGCTGCGCAATCCGGAAGAGGTGATCCTGATGCGGATCACCGATCTGGCCAGCGAGGCGCAGGTCAGCGAGCCCACGGTGGTGCGCTTCTGTCGCGCCATGGGCATGGCCGGGTTCCAGGAGTTCAAGCTGAAGCTGGCGCAGATGATGGCCAAGGGCAGCCAGTACGCCCAGTTCACCATGAACGATGGCGATAGCGTGGCCGAGTTCTCCCATGGCATCTTCGACAGCACCATCGAGACGCTGGAGCGGGTCCGTGACGGCCTGGACAACGAGGCGCTGGGCAAGGCGATCGCCGCACTGGCGGTCGCTAATCGGGTCGAGTTCTACGGTTACGGCGCCTCGGGGGTGGTCGCGGCCGACGCCCAGCACAAGTTCTTCCGCCTCCAGATCCAGACTTCCGCCTACGCCGACCCGCACATGCAGGCGATGTCCGCCGCCACCCTGAAGGCGGGCGATGTGGTGGTGGCGATCTCCCAGACCGGCCGCACCCGGGCGTTGATCGCCAGCGCCAAGACTGCCGTCAAGGCCGGTGCCACCGTGATTGGCCTGTGCCCCAGCGATTCGCCGCTGGCCCGCGAGGTGACCCTGTCGTTGCCGGTGGATGTCCAGGAAGATACCGAGGTCTACATTCCGATGACCTCGCGCATCGCCCACCTGTTGACCATCGACGTGCTCGCCGTCGGCGTGGCCAAGAACCGCGGGCCGCAGATCACCGATCAGCTCAAGGCGATCAAGCGCAGCCTGGGGTCTCTGAGGGTTTCCAACAGCGTCTCCTGAGCCGCTCGCATCCTGGAAAACGTCGCTTGAGGTGGCGTTTTTTTACGTCTCGAATACTGTATATATAGACAGTATCCGTGTTCTGAGTGACACTGGTGGCAATGATTCAACTCTCCCGAGCACCGCCATGTCGTCACTCGCTTCCTGCTGTTTTCGATGGCTACCGCTGCCACCCCTCGCCAAGGAGGCCGGCCGATGAGCAGCCTGGAGACCCTGCTCGACAGCCGCCAGGTCTGGCGTGCCCAGACCAATACCGCTGGCGATCGAGGCGAGGCGATTGCCAGCGGCCACGCCGCTCGATGCGCTCCTGCCGGGCGGTGGCTGGCCACCGGCCGCGATCAGCGAGCTGCTGTCGAGCGGCGCCGGCAACGGGGAGCTGGCCCTGCTGTGGCCGGTGCTCTCGCGCCTGACACGGCAAGGCCGGCCGATAGTGCTGGTCTCGCCGCCGGGGGCGCCGTACCCGGCGGCGTGGCGGCGGGCGGGAGTGGTGCTGGAGCAGTGTCACTGGCTCGACGTGCAGGGACGCGAGGCGCTCTGGGCGACGGAGCAGTGCCTGCGCGCCGGCTGTTGTGGCGCGGTCGTAGCCTGGCTGGCGCAGGCCGATGGCCGTCTCATGCGCCGGTTGCAAGTGGCGGCGGCAAGCGGAGATACGCTGGCCTTCGTGCATCGGCCGCTGGCGAAAGTGGCCGAGGCATCGCCGGCGCCGCTGCGGCTGCGGTTGCACCGGCATGCCGAGCTGGAGGTCCTCAAGTGTCGCGGCGGCCTTGCGCCCTCGCGACGGATCGCCTTCGGCGGCGGGGCGTGACGCCATGCGCTGGGTCTGCCTGCTGTTTCCGCGCCTGGCGCTGGAGGGCGCATTACGCCGCCGCCCCGACCCCGAGGCTCCGTTCGCACTGATCGACGGGCCGGTGCAGCGCCAGTGCATCCGCGCCGCCAATCGCGCCGCCCGGGAGCGTGGTGTCAGGCCTGGGCAGGCGCTGGGCTTCGCCGAAGCGCTGTGTAACGCGCCGCTTTTTAAGGCGCCCGACGCCGCGCCGCTTTCCAAGGCGCCCAACTCCGCGCCAGATAGGGGGTCTCGATCCGGTTCGAGTCAGCGGCTCGAGACGGCGCCGTTCGATGCCGAGTCCGTCGAGCGCTGGCGCCGACGGCTGGCGACCTGGGCCTACGGTTTCAGCGCCCAGGTCAGCCTTCACTACCCGCATGCGCTGGTGTTCGAGGTCGCCAGCAGTCTCGATCTGCTCGGCCCCTGGCCACGGCTGGAGGCGCGTCTGCGCGGGGAACTCGGCGAGCTCGGCTTTTCGCATCGACTGGTGATCGCCCCCAACCCGGCGGCAGCACGGGTACTGGTCAACGTCCATGACGGGCTGGCGGTGGACGAGAACGGGCTGGAGTCGGCGTTGGCAACGCTGCGTCTCGATCGGGCGGGACTAGCGAGCATCGATTCCGACCGTGACATCTTGCAGACCCTGAACCGCAGCGGTTTCCAGCGCCTGGGCGAGTTGTTCGCCCTGCCGCGCAGCGCCCTGGCCCGACGTTTCGGTGGCGGCCTGATGCGCCACCTGGGCGAACTGCGTGGAGAGTGGCCGCTGGCGCTGGATTACCACCGCCCGACGCCGCGGTTTTCCCGCACCTTCGAATTCGATCAGCCGGTGCATGCCATTGCTGGCCTGGCCTTCCCGCTAAAGCGCCTGTTGCAGGAACTGAGCGTGTTCCTGGTCGGCCAGGATGCCGGTGTCGAGCGGTTTCGTCTGCAGTTCGGCCTGGAGGGGGGTAGCGTGCAGCATGTCGGGATCGGGCTGCTGGCGGTACAGCGCGACCCTGACACGTTGCTCGAGCTGGCCCGTGCCCACCTGGAGCGCGTGCGTCTCGAAGGCCCCGTGCTCTCGCTGACGCTCTTCGCGCCTCGGCTCTCCGACTATGCGCCGACACGACGGGAGTTGCTGGAGGGGCCGGCGCGTCAGGCCCAGGCCTGGGCGGCACTGCACCAGCGTCTGGTGGCCCGGCTGGGAGAATCGGCGCTCAGGCCGCTGGTCGAACATCGCGAGCATCGCCCGGAGATGGCGGTGCTGAACGGTGCCGGGCCACGGGCGCGCGATGCCAGCGCCGGCCCGTCGCGTCCCGGCTGGCTCGTCCCTGCGCCGCAGCGCTGCGACGGCGACGTAGTGCAACTGCTGGCAGGGCCGGAGCGCATCGAGAGCGGCTGGTGGGACGGTGGCGACATCCGGCGCGACTACTACCTGGCCCAGTGGGTCGATGGTCGCCACGCCTGGGTCTGGTGCGAGCCGGGGCGACAGGGTTGGTATCTGCACGGGTGGTTCGGATGAACGATGGCTTTTCATCGCGGCCCGACGCTGCCGCCTTATCGCGGCCCGACGCTGCCGCTTCGGACGCCTGTAGGATCGACGCGGATTCGGGGGCCCGAGAGCCAATAGGCGCGGGTGCGGGCGCCTGTAGAATCGGCGCGGGTGCGGGCGCCTTTAAAGACCCCTACGCCGAGCTGCACTGCCTCTCCGCGTTCAGCTTCCAGCGCGGTGCCTCCACCGCGGATGAACTGTTCGAGCGCGCGGCCCGGCACGGCTATCGTGCCCTGGCGATCACCGACGAAGCCACGCTGGCCGGCATCGTGCGCGGCTGGCAGGCGGCGCGTGAGTACGGCATCGACCTGATCGTCGGCGCGGAGTTTCGTACCGAATGCGGCATCAAGCTGGTGCTGCTGGTGGAGAACCGGCGTGGCTACGAGGCGCTATGTGGCTTGATCACCCGCGTTCGCGGCCGCGCGCCCAAGGGCGAATATCGGCTGCTCGCAACGGATCTCGACGAACTCGATGGCGGTGACGGCCTGTTCGCGCTGTGGATCCCCGGTGCCGTGCCGGATCGCGAGGTGGGTGATCATAAGGTGGGCGAGCGGCTGGCCCGCCTCTTTCCCCACCGGCTGTGGCTGGCGGTGGAGCTGCACTACGGCTTCGAGCAGGGCTGCGACAACGCGGCGCGCCTGGCCCGACTGCAGGCCCTGGCCGCGTCGCTGGACATTCCGGCAGTGGCGACGGGGGACGTCCACATGCACGCGCGGGGCCGGCGGGCACTGCAGGACTGCCTGACCGCCATTCGCCATCACCACAGCGTGTTCGAGGCGGGCGATATCCTGTTTGCCAATGGCGAGCGCCATCTGCGCAGCCGCGACGCGCTGTCCGCGATCTATCCCGCCGGGCTGATGGCCGAGAGCGTGGCCTTGGCGGCGCGCTGCCGGTTCGATCTCGGCGAGCTTCGCTACACCTATCCTCACGAGGTGGTGCCGGCCGGCAAGACGCCGGCCGAATGGCTGCGCGAGCTGACGGCTCAAGGCTGCCAACGACGCTGGCCGGATGGCGCGCCGGAGAAGGTCGCCCGGCAGATCGACCATGAGCTCACGCTGATCGAGGAGCTCGGCTACGAGCACTATTTCCTCACCGTGCACGACATCGTCGACTTCGCGCGGCGGCAGCAGATCCTGTGCCAGGGGCGCGGCTCGGCGGCCAACTCGGCGGTCTGCTACGCGCTGGGAATCACCGAGATCGATCCGTCGCGCACGGCGCTGCTGTTCGAGCGCTTCATCTCCCGCGAGCGCGACGAACCGCCGGATATCGATGTCGATTTCGAACACGAGCGCCGCGAAGAGGTGATCCAGTACGTTTTCCGCCGCTACGGGCGGCACCGGGCGGCGCTGACCGCCGTGGTCAGCCATTACCATGCCGCCGGGGCGATACGGGATATCGGCCGGGCGCTGGGTTTCGCACCGGAGCGGATCGATCGGCTGGCCCGCTGTGCCGGGCGCTGGACCGATCACATACCCGACGAGACGCGGCTGCGCGAGCAGGGCTTCGAGCCCGACGAGCCGGCGCTGCAACGGCTGCTGGTGCTGGCCGGCACGCTCATCGGCTTTCCGCGCCATCTCTCCCAGCATCCGGGGGGCTTCGTGATTTCGGATGCGCCGCTGCAGACGCTGGTGCCGGTGGAAAACGCCGCCATGCCGGAGCGCACCGTGATCCAGTGGGACAAGGACGATCTCGACCTGGTCGGCCTGCTCAAGGTCGACGTGCTGTCGCTGGGCATGCTGACGGTGCTGCGGCGAAGCCTGGACCTGCTGCGCCGGCATCGCGGACTCGACTACGAGCTGGCGACGATTCCCAAGGAGTGCGGCGAGACCTACGCCATGATCCAGCGCGCCGACACCATCGGCGTGTTCCAGATCGAATCCCGCGCGCAGATGGCGATGCTGCCGCGGCTCAGGCCGGCCAAGTTCTACGACCTGGTGATCGAAGTGGCGATCGTGCGCCCCGGGCCGATCCAGGGCGACATGGTCCACCCCTACCTCAGGCGGCGTAACGGCGAGGAGCCGATCACCTATCCGTCACAGGCATTCAAGGACGCCTTCGAACGCACCCTGGGCGTACCGCTGTTCCAGGAACAGGTGATGGCACTGGCGGTGGAAGCGGCGGGTTACAGCCCCGGCGAGGCCGATCAGCTGCGCCGGTCGATGGCGGCGTGGAAGCGCCACGGCGGGCTCGAGCCCCATCGCCAGCGGATCGTCGAGGGCATGCTCGAGCGCGGCTACGAGCTGAGCTTCGCCGAGCGCATCTTCGAGCAGATCAAGGGCTTCGGCAGCTACGGCTTTCCCGAATCCCACGCCGCCAGCTTCGCCCTGCTCACCTACGCCAGCTGCTGGTTCAAGTGTCACGAGCCGGCGATCTTCGCCTGCGCCCTGATCAACAGCTGGCCGATGGGCTTCTATTCGCCGGACCAGGTGCTGCAGGACGCCCGCCGCCACGGCGTCGAAGTGCGCCCGGTCGATATCCGAGTCAGCCAGTGGGAGAGCATGCTGGAGGTTGCCCCTACCAGCACCGGCAGGTTGGCGATCCGGCTCGGGCTGCACATGATCAAGGGCCTGGCCGGGAGCGACGGCCAACGGCTGCTGGCGGCGCGCGACACGCCCGGCTGCGATAGCGTCGAACGCCTGGCGGCGCGATCCGGGGTCAGGCGGGCGGTGCTCTCGCGGCTCGCCGACGCCGGCGCGCTGGAAGGGTTGGCCGGAGATCGTCATCGGGCGCGCTGGGCCACGGCCGGGATCGAGGCTTCGCTGCCACTGTTCTCCCAAGATGGTGCCGAGGTCGATAGCGAAGAGGAGACGCTCGCGCTACCGGCCATCGAGGTCGGCGAGGCGATCAAGGCGGACTACGCCGCGCTCGGCACCACGCTGGGGCCGCATCCGATGTCGCTGCTGCGCCAGCGCTACCGCGCGGAGGGTTCCCGCGGTCTGGGCGGCGTGGTGGATTCGAAACGCCTCACCGAGCTACCGAGCGACATCGGCGTGGCGATCGCCGGGCTGGTGGTCGGGCGGCAGCGTCCCGGTTCCGCCAAAGGGGTGACTTTTCTCACCCTCGAGGACGAATTCGGCATGGTCAATGTCGTGGTCTGGCCGCGGCTGGCCGTGCGCTATCGCCGTATCCTGCTCGAATCCCGACTGCTGCGGGTGACCGGCAGGCTGGAGAGCCAGGAGGGCGTGCGTCATATCATCGCCAAACGTCTGGTCGACCTTACCGGCCTGCTTGAGGGGCTGAGTACGCGCAGCCGGGATTTTCACTGATCCGAGCTACGAGCTACGAGCTACGAGCGAAAGGAAAGCGTAAAACGTCACGACCGGCTTCAGGCCGCCCTGGAGCGACAGTGAGTGTCAACCGAAACGGGGGCCGGCGAGTCGCGAGCCACTGGCCGAGCGGGGCTGAACTATGGTTAGGTGCTGAACTGGGATTGGGTATTGAACCAACCCGCCGCGCGACCTGTCTTCAATCATGGTGCGGCAAAGACCGATGATGACGTTTGTCTTTCAATCACTTGAATTGTCTTTCAATCATAAGAGGCGGCTGATTTATGGAGAGCATTGGCGTAGGGCCCTGGATTGCCATCGCGGTAGCCGTGGGCGCCGTTGGCGTATTGGTCGGCTACTGGCTGGGTACCAAGATGGGTGGCCACAACACCGAACCGATGCGCGAACTCAACCGCGAACACACCGCCTACAAGGAGGACGTGCGCGAGCATTTCGAGCAGGTCTCCGCGACCATGACCCGCATGGTGGAGGACTACCGCGAGATGTATCACCACGTCGCCAAGGGGGCCGAGAAGCTCGCCGACATGCATCACGAGACGGTGATCGAGCCGCCGCCCAAGCCCGAGGCAATCACCCAGGAGAGGCCGACCGACGGCGAGGAGCGCGATACCTCGACTGCCGACGAAAACCGCGAGACAGCGACAGCGGCGACCTCCAACGCTTCTCCCGCATCGGCTTCCCGGGCAACGGGTCCAGCAAAGACGTCCTCGGCCACGGCGGCCACGGCGTCCGGCGCGGCGGCGAAATCCTCCGCGTCCCCCTCGGCGATCGGTGCCGCTGGCTCCGGGGCGGCGTCATCCGCGTCCGCGCGCCCGCAGGACGCGGCGATCCGCGCCGCCGCCGAGGATGCCGCCACGGCGCAGAAGCGCTGACCTTACCCGCGCCAGTCAGCCGTCGCGGGCGTCATGTCAGGTGGAGCGGGCCGGCTATGTTAAGCTGGCGCGCTCTTCTCTATTTCCAGCAGCAGGCCCCGCACGGTTCCCAATGGATGATGTCTCGCCACTAATCGACTCCCTCAACGCCAATCAGCGCGAGGCCGTCGCTGCGCCGCCCGGCAACATGCTGGTGCTGGCCGGTGCCGGCTCGGGCAAGACCCGGGTGCTGGTGCACCGGATCGCCTGGCTGATGCAGGCCGAGGGCGTATCTCCCTACGCCATTCTGGCGGTGACCTTCACCAACAAGGCCGCCCGCGAGATGCGGACGCGTCTCGAGGCGCTGCAGGGCGCGACGCTGCGCAACATGTGGGTCGGCACCTTCCACTCCATCGCCCACCGCCTGCTGCGCACCCACTGGCACGATGCCCGTCTGCCCCAGCATTTCCAGATCATCGACAGCGACGACCAGCTGCGGCTGGTCAAGCGCCTGCTGCGGGACCACAACGTCGACGACGAGCGCTATCCGCCCAAGCAGGTGCAGTATTTCATCGGTGGCTGCAAGGAGGAGGGGCTGCGTCCGCAGCAGGTGGCGACCCATGGAGACCCGTACATGGCCAAGATGGTAGAGCTCTACGAGCTCTACCAGTTGACCTGCGAGCGCGGCGGACTGGTCGACTTCGGCGAGCTGCTGCTGCGCAGCCTGGAGCTGCTGCGCGATACGCCGGCGCTGCTCAAGCACTATCGCGAACGCTTCGGCCATATCCTGGTCGACGAGTTCCAGGACACCAACACCCTGCAGTACGCCTGGCTCAAGCTGCTGGCCGGCGGCGAGGGGGATGCCGACCGCGCGGCCATGATCGTGGTCGGCGACGACGACCAGTCGATCTACGGCTGGCGCGGGGCCAAGGTCGAGAACATTCGCCGCTTCGAGAGCGAATTCGCCAATACCCGGACGGTCCGCCTGGAGCAGAACTATCGCTCCACCAGCGCCATCCTGGATGCCGCCAACGCGCTGATCAGTCACAACAGCGGGCGCATGGGCAAGGAGCTGTGGACCGACGGCGACACCGGCGACAAGATTTCGGTCTATGCCGGCTTCAATGATCTCGACGAGGCGCGCTTCATCGTCGATACCATCGGCGAGCAGGGCCGCAACGGCTTCGCGCGCCGCGAGATTGCGATTCTCTACCGCTCCAACGCCCAGTCCCGGGTGATCGAGGAGGCGCTGATCCGCAGCGGGGTGCCGTATCGCATCTACGGCGGCCAGCGCTTCTATGAACGCCTCGAGATCAAGAACGCGCTGGCCTACCTGCGGCTGCTGCTCAATCGCGAGGACGACGCTTCGCTGGAACGGGTGATCAACGTGCCGCCTCGCGGGATCGGAACGCGCACGGTGGAGATCCTGCGTCATCGCGCCCGCGACACCAACGTGTCGCTGTGGCAGGCGCTGCACGACAGCCTGAGCGACGGCACGCTCAAGGGCCGCGCCGGCAATGCGCTCAACGTCTTCGCCGAGCTGATCGAGCGCCTCGACAACGACACCGCCGGCATGGCGCTCTACGAGATCATCGATCACGTCATCCAGAGCTCCGGCCTGATCGAGCACCATCGCAGCGAGAAGGGCGAGAAGGGCCAGGCGCGGGTCGAGAACCTCGAGGAGCTGATCAACGCGGCGCGGGCGTTCTCGCAGAGTGCGCAGGCCAACCCGATCGACCTGCAAGAAGTCGGCGAAGGCGCCGCGGCGCTGGAGCCGTTCCTGGCCGAGGCGGCGCTCAATGCCGGCGATCACGAAGCCGACGAGTTCGAAGATTGCGTCCAGATGATGACGCTGCACTCGGCCAAGGGGCTGGAATTCCCGGTGGTGTTCGTGGCGGGTATCGAAGAGGGGCTGTTCCCGCACAAGATGTCGCTGGAAGAGCCGGGACGCCTCGAGGAGGAGCGCCGGCTCTGCTATGTCGGCATGACCCGCGCCATGCGCAAGCTCTATCTCACCTATGCCGAGATTCGCCGACTGCATGGCCGCGAGACCATGGCGCGACCCTCGCGGTTCTTGCGGGAAGTCCCCGAGGAGCTGCTCGAGGAGGTGCGCCTGCGCGGCCAGATATCGCGACCGGTGACCTCCCGGCCGGACGTTGGCCCGGCACGCCAGCAGGGCATCGAAGGCGGCGATGATCTGCCATCGCTGTCGCTCGGCCAGCGCGTCAGCCATCCGCTGTTCGGCGAAGGCGTGATCCTCGATGCCGAGGGCGAAGGGGCGCGGGCCCGGGTGCATGTCAGTTTCGAGGGCGAGGGAGACAAGTGGCTGGTACTGGGGTTCGCCAAACTGACCCCGCTGTGAATCCGTCATCGTCACGAAGTTGCAACAATTTCGTGCGATGATCACGGTCATAGGTGTCTCTACGCCTGTCGCGTCCGGACCATCGAAACTAGATCCTCGATGGCAGACTCAGCTGCCCAAGCCACCGTGTCAGATACGTCAACGCCCCCAGACAAGCCGTCGGAGTCACGCATGGATATCACCAGCGATACCCACAGTCAGCACATCTCGCAGCAGTACAACCAGGATCTCGAGACCATCAAGACCCAACTGATGGCCATGGGCGGACTGGTCGAGAAGCAGCTCCAGGAAGCCCTTGCGGCGCTGCTGGAGGGCGATAGCCAACTGGCTATCCGGGTGCGCGACAACGATACCAGCGTCAACGACATGCAGCTCAAGATCGACGAGGAGTGCGTGCGGATTCTGGCGCGTCGCCAGCCGGCCGCCTCCGATCTGCGCCTGGTCATTGCGGTCATCCGGGCCACCAACGATCTCGAACGGATGGGCGATGAAGCCAACAAGATCGCGCGCAATGCGCTCGATCTGATCGAATCGGGGCGCATTCCCCAGGGCAGCGTAGAGATCCGCCACATCAGTGAACACGTGCGCAGCATGCTGCGTGATTCGCTGACCGCCTTCGCGCGTTTCGATACCGAGCTGGCCTTGAAGGTGGTTCAGGAAGACGCCTCGGTGGACAGCGAGTACACCACCGCCATGCGGTCGCTGGCGACCTTCATGATGGAGGATTCCCGCTCCATCGGTGCCGTGCTGAGCGTCATGACGGTACTGCGCGCGCTGGAGCGGATCGGCGATCACGCCGACAACCTGGCCGAGCACGTCATCTACCTGGTGAAGGGGCGCGACATTCGCCATACCGCGGTGGAAGAGCTCGATCGGGAAGCCCTGGGACGAAGCGATAAGCGCTAGAGGCCCCGCCGCTCGCCGTCGGGTGATCGCGCTCGGTCAGGATTGACGCCGCGCCGCAAGGACTGTGTTAGCGTGTCGATCACGCAACACTTTGTCTGGTCGACGGATTCAGCATGATCTATTCCCTGCAAGCGATTATCCAAGGCACGCGCCTGGTGTTCGAACCCGGGCTGCGCCGCTTCGTGATCGGCCCGGTTCTGGTCAACCTGCTGCTGTATGGCGGCACGCTCTTCTATCTCTTCGAGAATTTCGGCGGCTGGCTCGACTACGGCATGCGCCAGATACCCGGCTGGCTGACCTGGCTCGAGTGGCTGATCTGGCCGCTGCTGGTCGTCGCCCTGGCGCTGATCGTCTTCTTCACCTTCACCCTGGTCTCCAACCTGATCGCGGCGCCGTTCTACGGTTTCCTGGCCGAAAAGGTGGAAACCCGGGTTACCGGGCGCCCACCGAGCGACGAGCGCGGGTTGATGAAGGCCGGCGTCGATGCGCTGGGGCGGGAACTGGTCAAGCTAGGTTACATCCTGCCGCGTATGGCGGTGCTGTTCCTGCTGGGGTTCGTGCCGGGACTGAACCTGATCACGCCGTTTCTGTGGGCGGCGTTCTCGGCCTGGATGATGGCCGTCCAGTATCTCGATTACCCGATGGACAACAATCAGGTCGGCTTCACCGACATGCTCCGCCGCCTGCGCGGGCGCTGGTGGCCGACGTTGACCTACGGCGCCTGCATGTCGGTGGCGACCTGGGTTCCGGTACTCAACCTGATTCTGCTGCCCGGCGGCGTTGCCGGTGGCGTGATGCTATGGGATCGCTACTACCGCTCCATGGTGCCGGCCACCCGTCGATAGCGCGCTGCAGGCGCACGCCGACGGAAGCCGGGATCGACAAGAAAAATGGCGGATGGGGTTGAAAGCCGCCGCAGGACACGCCATCTAGATTGGACGACAGGGAGATTTGCCGAAGCTGCGCAACCGGCCTCGCCAAGGCTTCGGAAAATCTTTTTGAAATCAAGGTGATATTTTATCGTGGCAACGCTGCGCGAAGATCGGGCTTGCTTGACACCGCGACGCGTTGCTCACTATTTTGATTCACCCGAGAGGCGCCCACGTCGGGCAATGCCTCCTCATGAAAGGGAGTTTTGATCATGGCTCATAGCTTACCGTCGCTACCCTACGCCTATGACGCGCTGGAACCCAAGATCGACGCGATGACGATGGAGATTCACCACACTCGTCACCATCAGACCTACATCAACAACCTCAATGCCGCACTGGAAGGTACGGGGCTCGAGGATGTGCCGGTCGACAAGCTGATGGCCGATATCGACAAGGTGCCGCAGGACAAGCGCCAGGCTGTCATCAACAACGGTGGCGGCCATGCCAACCACTCCCTGTTCTGGACCGTGATGTCCAAGGATGGCGGTGGCGAGCCGACCGGCAAGGTGGGCGAAGCCATCCAGAGCGAGCTGGGCGGCTACGAGACCTTCAAGGAAGAGTTCAAGAAAGCGGCCACCGGTCGTTTCGGTAGTGGCTGGGCTTGGCTGGTGGTGACGCCGGAGAAGAAGCTCAAGGTCATCAACACCCTGAACCAGGACAGCCCGCTGATGGAAGGTCTGACGCCGATTCTGGGGCTGGACGTGTGGGAACACGCCTACTATCTGAAGTATCAGAACAAGCGTCCGGACTACATCGCAGCGTTCTTCGACGTCATCAACTGGGATGAAGTCAACCGCCGCTACGCCGAAGCCATCGCCTGATCGACAGGCCGATGTTACCGGCGTAAGCCGTCCCAAGATGCCTCCGCTCCCCGGGGGCATCTTGCGTTGATTCCCGCCTCGGCAAGGATTCCCCCCTCAGCGGCTTTTCTGGTACGCTGACCGCGCTGGCGTCCTGCCGGCTCAGTTCATCGACCCACCCTCGCGACGATCCGACACCATGACTGCACAACGCTGCGACGCCACGCTGACGCTTACCGATGTGAATGATTTTCGATTGCGCCTGATAGCGTTTCTGGATGAGTACGACGTGGCCTATCGCAGCGACGAGCGCCAGGTGGCGATCGACCTGCCGGGTGGGGAAGCGCGCTTCTCGGTGAGCCGGGTCGGTCTTCATCTCGAGGCCGAAGCCGACGCGAGGGACGGCCTGGAAACGCTGCGCGGGATCATTGAACACTACGTCGCGCTGTTCGCCGGCGACAACGCACTGCCGCTGCACTGGCATGGAGACGTGGTGGCGGCGCCGACCTTTGCCAACTTCCGCGAGATGCGGGTTGCCCGGATCGAGGAGCTGAGCCCCAGCATCCGCCGCCTGACGCTGACCGGCGAGAACCTGGCGCGCTTCGATCACCCGGAAGAGTGGCACGTGCGGCTGCATTTTCCGCCGCCCGGTATCGACCGTCCCCAGTGGCCGCGCCCCACGGCGGAAGGCGGTACCCAGTGGCCGCCGGAAGATCGACGGGCCGAGATTCGCTACTACACCATCCGCCGGCTGGACGTCGCCAGCGGCGAGGTGGATATCGATTTTCTGCTGCACGAAGCGCCGGGGCCGGGGGGCGATTTCGCCCGCCGGGCCAAGCCGGGGGACATCTGCGGCATGGCCGGCCCCTACGGGCGGGGCGTCGCCGAGGCGTCGCACTATCTGCTGGCCGGTGACGAGACCGCCATTCCCGCCATCGCGCGATTGCTGGAAACGCTGCCGGCGAGCGCGCAGGTCGAGGCGTGGCTGGAGGTCGAATCGCCGGTGGATGAACTGGAGCTGCCGGTCGCCGATCACTGCCGCATCAGCTGGCGTCACCGCTGTCGTGGTCACGCACCCAGCGAACAGCTTGCCTCGGCGGTGGTCGAGGCGATGCCCGACACCCGCGACGATCTGTTCGTCTGGTTCGCCGGCGAAGCCGATGTCAGCCAGCGCCTGAGAAAACGGCTCAAGCAGGAGTTCGGGCTGCAGAAGGGGCAGCATCTGGTTACGGGCTACTGGAAACGCTGAGCTTCGTCTGAAAAATGTCTGCGCTCGCCCATACGGCGTTAAAAATCGGCTGGAACGCCAGCCCGGTCAAAGTGCTCATTTACACCCACGTAAACTCCGCTTTTTTCGCCAATTTTTGCCTTGTCTGGCCATCGCTCGCCGTTTTTTCAGACGAAGCTCGGGCTCATTTAGCCCTATCGAGTACCAGCAGCGGGTCGATGCGGGTATCGAACCAGTTCATGCCCCAGTGCAGGTGGGGCCCGGTGGCGCGCCCGGTCGATCCCACCGCGCCGATCACCTCTCCCTGCTCGACGCGATCGCCGACCTTCACGTCGATCCGTGACAGATGCAGGAAGTTGGAGCTGATGCCGTAACCGTGATCGAGCAGCACCGTACCGCCGGTCAGGTAGAGATCGTCGGCAAAGGTGATCACGCCGCTGGCCGGCGCCTTGACCGGCGTACCCTCGGCGGCGGCGATGTCCATGCCCGAATGCGCCGATCCCGGCGTGCCGTTATAGATGCGCTGGTTGCCGAAACGCCCGCTGATGCGCCCTTCCACCGGCCAGATGAAGGTCTGGGCGAAACCCACCCGGTCGTCGTTGCGCGCACGCTCGGCGCTGACGGCGGCCTGCTCGCGCTGGATACGCCGGGCGATCTCCGGCGGCGGCGAGACGGTCCTGGGCGGCACGCCGTCGATGCGTTCGATCGGCCAGTCCCGAGGCGTGATCGCGACCGCGACGTTCTGCCGGCGGCCATCCGGGGTGGTGATCGACACCGTCTGACGACCGCTGGCATCGCGCCCGACGCCGAACACCACGGTGCCGTAACCGGTGACCCTGAGATCGTGCCCCGCCACCGAGACCTGGCTGCCGGGCGGCACCCGACCGATCACCATCGAGCCCTGCTGGACGCTGTCGGGGAAGGTGATCGGAACCGTATCGGCCCGAGTCTCGAGCGTGACGCCCGCCAGCAGCAGCAGCATGAAGACGGTGGCGCCGACTCGTCGGCGCCACCAGAGAAAGGAAGGAATCATCGCCACCTGTCGGCACTCCGTATCGCGGGATGCCGCCACCATAACCCGATGTGCCGTGCGGTTCATCATGCGCCGCGATGGCCCCTGAAACTCTCCTAGAACGACTCCCAGTCGTCGCTATCGCTCGACGTCGACCGTGTCGCGGTCGCGGCACCCGGCGATGATGCTGCCGCCAATGCCGGCGTCGTGGTCGAGGGGGATGGCGAACGATAGCGCGACACCCTCTCGTCGTATTCGACGTCGGCGATCTTGAACCCGGCCAGTGCCCGTTCCAGCGTCGCCACCTGCGCATTGAGCGTGGCGGCGGCGGCCGAGGCCTGCTGCACCAGCGAGGCGTTCTGCTGGGTGACGTGATCCATCTGCACCACGGCCTCGTTGACCTGGTCGATACCGTTGGACTGTTCGCCGGACGCGATCGAGATCTCCTCGATCAGATCGGTCATGCGGGCGACCGAGTCCACGGCGCGACGAATGGTCTCGCCGGCCTGGCCGACGATCTCGGAGCCGGCATCGATCCTGCGATTCGAGGCGTCGATCAGCTCGCGGATCTCGCGGGAGGCATCGGCGCTGCGGCTGGCCAGCGTGCGGACTTCATTGGCGACGACTGCGAAGCCCCTGCCCTGCTCGCCGGCCCGGGCGGCTTCCACGGAGGCGTTGAGCGCCAGGATATTGGTCTGGAAGGCGATCGAGTCGATCACGCCGACGATCTCGGTGACCCGGCGCGAACTGTCGGTGATGCCCTGCATGGTCGAGACGACCTGATCCATCATCTCGCCGCCCTCTGCGGCGGTGTTGCGTGCCTCGCCGGCCAGGCCGCTCGCCTGGCGGGCGTTGTCGGCGTTCTGGCGCACGGTCTGGGTCAACTCCTCCATGCTGGAGGCGGTCTCGCCGATGGACGCCGCCTGCTGCTCGGTTCGCGCCGCCAGATCCTGATTGCCGCTGTGAATCTGGCCCACGCCGACGGTGATGGTGGTCGAGGCGTGGCGAACGTTGGCCATCGATTCGGCCAGGTGAATCCGCATGCCCTCGATGGCCGCGAGCAGGCTGCGTCGGTCGCCGGATTTGACCTGCAGCGCGGTGGTGAGATCGCCCTCGGCCATGCCCCGGATCGCATCGCGCGCCTGGCGCGGATCGCCCCCCAGGTCGCCCAGCACGTTGCGGATGATCCAGCCCATGAGCAGCGTGATGATGATGCCGATGACACCGGCGATCAGGCTCATCTTCAACACGCCGGCCCAGAATGCGTGCTGGATGTCGCTGATATAGACGTTGGCGGCGAGGTACCAGTCCCACTCGGGGACGTAGCGCACGTAGTTGAGGCGCGATACGTCCTGGCCATCGGCATTGGTGGAGGTGTACTCCAGCGTGCCGTCGTCGGGGGAGTCCGCCAGCGCCTTGAGCTCGCGATAGAAGTAGACGCCGTTGTCGTCGCGGAAACCGCTCATGTCCGTGCCGATGTCGCGCTTGGGGTGATAGACCAGATGAATATCGCTATCGAAGGCGTAGACATAGCTGCCGTCGAGATCCAGCGCCGACAGGTTCCTGCGGGCGAAGCCCTTGGCGGCGTCCTCGGAGAACTCGCCATCGTTGGCGCGCTGGACATAGCGCTCGACCAGCGTCTGGGCGCTGGCCACGAAGCTCTTGAGACTGCTGACGCGCTCGGCCATCAGCGTCTCGCGCTTTTCCAGGGCCATCCAGCCCACCAGAATCAGCATGCCCAGCCACATCAGGCCAACCGTGATCCAGAGTTTTCGTCGCATCGTCATCTTCAGGGGCGTCCTTTTCTTCGCGAGAAGCAATTCATATAAACAACTAGTGGCTATGAACCGATCTCGTTATCGGCCGGGAACGCCGAAGATTGAGCGGGTATCGAAGGAGAGCGCCGAAAAAGGAGGGGATTGGTCAGGCTGATGTCGACGTATCGGAGGAGGGGGAGGTCGGCAGTGCGGGCGCCACGCGCGCCGCCGGGAACACGCAGCGGAAGCGCGCGCCGAGCCCCGGACGGCTGACGATTTCCAGGCTGGCGTCGTGACGCAGCAGCACATGCTTGACGATGGCCAGGCCCAGTCCCGTACCGCCGGTGGCGGCACTGCGACCCTTGTCGACGCGATAGAAGCGCTCGGTCAGCCGCGGGATATGGATGGGGTCGAAACCGTCGCCGTTGTCTTCCACTTCGATGGCGGCGCCATCGTGCCAGGGCTTCCAGCGCAAGGTGATGGTACTGCCTTCCGGCGTGTAGCGAACGGCGTTGAAGACCAGGTTGGAGACGGCACTGCGTATCTCCTTGGTGTTCGCCAGCAGATGCCGCGACTCTTCGGCTTCTATCGACAACTGGTGGCGTTGTGCGCTCAACTCGCGGGCATCGGCGGCGATATCGTGGAGCAGGGCGGTCACGTCCAGGGTATCGCGGTCGTCGTCGGGGCTGTCGATCTCGAGCCGCGACAGCAGCAGCAGATCCTCGACCAGGTTCTGCATGCGCGTGGTCTGGGCCTGCATCTGGCCGAACCCGCGCTGCCAGCGTTGGGGCAACTGGTCGGCATGATCCGAATAGGTTTCGAGATAGCCGGCCAGCACCGTCAGCGGCGTGCGCAGTTCATGGGAGACGTTGGCGACGAAGTCGCGGCGCATCATCTCCAGTTGGTGCAGTCGGGTCACGTCCCGCGCCATCAGCAGGCGTTCGTTGTCGCCGAACAGGGTGAGATTGAACTGCAGGGTGCGGTTGGCCTGGACCGGGGAGGGAATCAGCAGCGGTTCGCGATAGTCGCCCGTCTCGAAGTAGGCGATGAAACGAGGGTCGCGCAGGAAGTTGGTGATCGGCTGCCCGCGGTCGTGATCGGGCTGCAGGCCGAGCATGTCGCAGGCCGCGCTGTTCCACCACTCGAGATCGCCCTGGGGATCCAGCATCACCACGCTGTCGCGCATCGCCTCGCAGGAGTCCTGGATCCGCCGCAGGATGTCGCGCAGTCGCTGCTGCAGCTGGGTCTGCGCTTTCTGATAGTGATACAGGCGGTCGAACAGATCGCCCCAGACGCCGGTACCGGGTGGTGGCGCCTCGCGGGGGTTCTTCAGCAGCCAGACATAGAGCATGCGCACGTGGCGCAGGTGCAGGAAGACATAGAGCCCCAGGCCGGCCGCCAGCCCCCATCCCATTCCGGCGAGCAGGTCGCCGCCCAGTTCGCCGAGCAACAGCCCCATCGCGCCAAGCCCGAACAGCATGTAGCCGAGGCGCCACAGTTCGTTGATCCAGTAGCGCACGTCCTGACTTACTCCCTGATCGAAAAGCGGTAGCCGGTGCCGCGCACGGTCTGGACCAGATGCTGGTGCGCTTCGCCCAGGGACTTGCGCAGGCGCCGAATGTGGACGTCGACGGTACGCTCTTCCACGTACACGTTGCCGCCCCAGACCTGATCCAGCAACTGGCTACGGGTGTAGGCACGTTCCTGGTGGGTCATGAAGAACTGCAGCAGGCGATACTCGGTCGGGCCGATCTCCAGGGCGCCGCCGTTGGAGGTGACGCGGTGGCTGGAGGGATCGAGCCGCAGCCCCTCGACCTCGACCGCCTCCTCGATACCCGGCGGCGTGGCCCGGCGCAACACCGCCTTGAGACGCGCCACCAGCTCGCGCGGTGAAAACGGCTTGGTGATGTAATCGTCGGCGCCGGCTTCCAGCCCCTGGACCTTGTTGTCCTCTTCACCCTTGGCGGTGAGCAGGATGATCGGCATCTCGGCGGTGGCCTCCTCGCGCTTCAGGCGGCGCGCGAGTTCGATGCCGCTGGTGCCGGGCATCATCCAGTCGAGCAGAATCAGGTCGGGTTTCTGGTCCAGCGCCATGGCGTGGCCGGTCTGGGCGTTGTCGGCTTCCAGTACGCGATAATCGGCCATTTCTAGGGCGACGGCGATCATTTCGCGGATGGATGACTCGTCGTCAACGATGAGTACGGTCTTGGAGCTCATGCGCAATGCCTCGAGTGAGCCGCCGGTTAGCCTGGTTGCGTGGCGTCGATGACACCATCGGGCGTAGCTTCCGGCCGTGACAGAACGGTGACGATTACATCGTGAAAATATGACATCGATATGACAGCCGTGCCAATCGCATCATTCAGGTCGGTGGCCACAGGGCAAGCATCAGTCCCGCGAACAGCAGCAGCCCGGACCAGAAGTTGTTGAGAAAGGCGCGAAAGCAGGCGTCGCGCTCGCGTTCCCGGATCAGCCACTGCTGATAGACGAAGGTGGCCGCCATCGCGGCCAGGCCCAGCCAGAAGAATCCGCCCAGCTGGGTCCGCATGCCGATCCAGGTCAGCAGGGCCAGGGTCAGCACCTGTAGCAGGCCGATGATCCGTTTGTCCCACTGGCCGAACAGCCGCGCGGTGGACTTGATCCCGATCTTGATGTCGTCGTCGCGGTCGACCATCGCGTACTGGGTATCGTAGGCCACGGTCCAGGCAACGTTGGCGAGCAGCAGCAGCCACGCTTCCAGCGGTACCTCGCGGCTCACCGCCATGAACGCCATCGGGATGCTCCACGAGAACGCCATGCCCAGCACCACCTGCGGCAGATGGGTATAGCGCTTCATGAACGGATAGATCGCCGCCAGCGCGACGCCGACGAAGGAGAGCAGCACGGTGGCCAGGTTGGTGAAGCAGACCAGCACGAAAGCCAGCACCACCAGACCCGCGAACAGGATCCTGGCCTCCTGCTCGCTGATCCGTCCAGTCGCCAGCGGGCGCTCCCGGGTCCGCTTGACGTGGCCGTCCAGATGACGGTCGGCGTAGTCGTTGACGACGCAGCCGGCGGCGCGCATCAGGTAGACACCGATCACGAAGATGATCAGCGTGGCGCGATCCGGCAGCCCGTCGGCCGCCAGCCACAGCGCCCACAGCGTCGGCCACATCAAAAGCCAGGTGCCGATCGGCTTGTCGAGGCGCGTCAGGCGCAGAAAATCGGGCAGGCGGGCGAGGCCGCGGGGGGCTGGATTGCCGCTGGGAGTGGAAGGGGAACCGGCGCTGGGCATACGAATCTCCGAAACGGCAAGGCCTCTGAATCGGCAACGACTTTACTGCAACTGCGGCCTCGCTTCGAGGTGGGAACCGTGGTTCAGGTCTTGGATCGTCGTTCAGGGGGACGCAAGGCCCAGATCCTCCGCCATTTCATGCAGGAAGCACTCCTGCACCAGCAGCTGGAATCCTCCGTGGCGAAAGCGCGAACGACGCAGCCAGACGCCCTCGCCACCGGGCGAGAGCGGCGCGATCTCGATCGGATCGCGCTCGAGATCGGGCTGGGCGAAGAGCCAGCTGCCCAGCGAACGCTCTCCCAGCGTGCGCAGACGACGACAGCCGATACGATCCAGCGGGGCGATCGAACGCGCCGCCACCCACGGCCGCTCGCCGCTCATCAGCGTGACCTCGCGTATCCAGGCCACGGCGGTGGGAGGCAGGCCCAGGGCCTGGGCTTCGTCGCGGCGCGGTCGTTCGATGCCCTGGTGTACCAGCCTGACCCGAAAGGGGCGCTCTGAGGCCGCGATCAGCCGCGCGGTGAGCGAGTCGGTGGAAGCCACCCACTGCCACCAGGCGGCGGTCATGCGGGGGCGCCGCGTGGCTGCGGGGGCCCAGCGAATCCATCGCCAGGATCGTGCGGCGGGCGGAAGGGCATGGCAGTGACAGGCTGAGGGCACGCGAAACGACTCCATCAAGACGCACCGGGGAAGCGCCGTGGAAAAAGCCATGAACCACCGGGACGGCGCGGGTCGAAGGCGGCGTAGTGTAACATGAGGCCTCGAGACGACCGACCGAACGAGCCCTCAATGAGCCAATCCGATCACTCCACCGCGCCCCTGACGATCGTCGGCACCGGAATGGCCGGCGTGGGCCTGGCCCGAGCCATTCGGGGCCGCGATGGCGAGCGACCGATCACCCTGATCAGTGCCGACAGCGGCGACGAGTATACCAAGCCGCTGCTCTCCAGTGCCTTCGCCAAGCGCCAGACGGCGCAATCGCTGGTCATGCGCGATGCGGTGGGCCTGGCCGCGACGCTGCGGGCGCGGGTTCGCACCCATACCACCGTGGATGCCATCGACACCGCCCGTCGTCGGCTGAGGATCGGTGCCGAGCTCCTGCCCTACGGCCAACTGGTGCTGGCGACGGGTGCCGCGCCATGGCAGCCGTTCGAGGTGGCGTCCTCGCTGCGCCACCGGGTATTTCAGATCAACGATCTCGATGGCTACCGTCGCTTGCGCGGCGTGCTGGATCGTCACCCCGGCCGCCAGGCCCGCATCGCTATCATCGGCGCCGGCCTGGTGGGTTGCGAGTTCGCCAATGACCTGCATGCGGGGGGCCACCGGGTCGCCCTGATCGCGCCCGAGGCGACGCCGCTGCCCCGCCTGCTGCCGCCACCGTTGGGGCGGGCGCTGGGCGAGGCCTTCGCCGAAGCCGGCATCCGCGGCTATTTCGAACGTCAGGTCTCGGCGCTTCACGACGATGGCGAAGGCGTGACGCTGGTCCTGGACGACGGTGAAGCGCTGGCAGCGGACCTGGTGCTGGTCGCGACGGGGCTGCGCCCACGCACGGCACTCGCCGAAGTGGCGGGGCTGGCGGTCTCGCCGGCCGGTATCCTGACCGACCGGCGGCTCGCGACCAGCGCGCCGAACGTCTTCGCGCTGGGTGACGTGGCCTGTGTCGATGGGCTCGACGCCCCGGTCGGCGGCTTGAGTGCCATGTACGTCCAGCCGCTGCAGGCCGCTGTCAAAGCGCTGGCGGCAACGCTCGCCGGCATACCCACCGAGGTGAGTTACGGCGCCTGGCCGGTGGTGGTCAAGACGCCGTTGCTGCCGGTTGTCGCACTACCGCCGCGCGAACCCCCCCACCGTTGGCGGATCGAAGGAGAGGCCAGCGATTTCAGCGCCTTGGCCGAGGACGAGTCAGGACGGTTGCTGGGCTTCGCGCTGACCGGGCGCTGTGTTCGTCGTAAAGTCGAACTGGCGCGAGCTGCCCCCCCGTTGCTAGGCTAGCCCCGGTGGCTACGGTTGTATAAGCCATGAATCGTCACCTGATGCTGGACAAACCGCGCCCCGGGCGGCTTATTATGCGTTCGGAGGGGATTCCCCTCATCGAGAACAACAACTCGTTTAAGATGCAAGGTGTGTCAGGTGACGCCATAGCCAAACTAGGAGGGCTCTATGCGTAAGCCAGAACTCGCTGCGGCGATTGCCGAGCGTGCGGATCTTTCGAAGGACAAGGCCAGTCAGGTGTTGAACGTCATTCTCGACGAAATCACCGGTACGGTTTCCAAAGGCAACGATGTCACTTTGATCGGTTTCGGTTCATTTACGGTTCGCGAGCGCGCCGCACGGACGGGTAAGAACCCGCAGACTGGCAAGCCGTTGAACATCCCGGCCAGCAAGACCGTGGCCTTCAAGCCCGGCAAGGCTCTCAAGGACGCCGTCAGCAAGTAAGTCGCAAGTTCGGGTCTCGAATTCCCGAGTCGCTCATCCGCCAATGAGCGCAACGATAGCCGATCCGTCCCGATGCTGGCGGGTCGGCATTCTTCTACACGATGCATTCCTACCCTGATGATCGGTCGTGCGAGGTGGCATGAAGCTCAAGTTGATGCTCTGGTGGCTGGGCGTGATGCTCAAGCGCGCACGGTCGCGCAAGGCGGCGTTTCGCGAGAGTCTGGAGAAATTCCAGCGATTCGATTGGGGCGTTGCCACGGAAGACCTGTCGATTGCCCGCCATTATCGGATGACCCCGCAAGCGGTCCACAGCGACACCGGCCTGCCGGTGGACCTGATGCTGGAACTGCGCTTTCGTGATGCCGACAGCGCCACACGCTTTTTGAGCAAGCCTTCGCAGCGTGCGTTTCGCGAGGGGCTGTTCGACGGTCGGTTACGTCTGGTGGGCGACTCCCGCGATCTGGAGCGATTGCAGAGCCTGCTGAAGTATCTCTAGCCACGAGCCACGAGCCACGAGCCACGAGCCACGAGCCACGAAGCCGGCAACGTCCCTGTCGCCGGTATCGCCTCACGCCCGTGTCACTGCTGCGATAGGGCTGGCAGGTCGAAGACCAGAACCTCGGCGTCCTCTCCCTTTTCCAGCACGACCACCGGCTCATCCACGAGCAGCAGCGCGTCGCCGCCCTCGAGGCGCTGGCCGTTGGCCTCTATACCGCCCTTCACTACGTGGACATAGCTCTGGCGCCCCTCTTTCAGCGCCAGTTCCGCACGCTCGTCACCATCCAGCAGCGAAGCGTAGATCAACGCGTCCTGTTGCAGTGTCAGTGAGCCGTCGCGGCCATCGGGCGACAGGATCAGACAGAGCCGGCCGCGCTTGTCCGCCTCGGTGAAATCCTTTTCGGCATAGTTCGGGGTCAGGCCCCGCGCCCGCGGGAACAGCCAGATCTGCAGGAAGTGGACCGGCTCGCTGGCGGAGTGATTGAACTCGCTGTGCTCGACGCCGCTGCCGGTGGTCATGATCTGCACCCGCCCCGGGCCGATCGAGGAGCCGTTGCCCAGGGTGTCCCGATGCCCCAGTTCGCCGCTCAGCACGTAGGAGAAGATCTCCATGTCCTGATGGCCGTGCTGGCCGAAGCCCTGCCCGGGCGCCACGCGGTCCTCGTTGATGACCCGCAGCACGCTGAAGTGGACGTGCTTCGGGTCGTGATAGCCGGCGAACGAAAATGAGTGATAGCTCTTGAGCCAGCCGTGATCGGCATAACCGCGTTCGTTACCGCGTCGAATCGTCAACATGGCCTGTCTCCTGGTTTTGGGCGCCAAGCTTCAGCTTGGCGCAATGGGGACAGTTTATCGCCTAGATAATCGAACAAAAGCGCGTTTTCATGCGCATATGCGTGCTTAAAATCGAACGATAGGGCGCGCTCAGGACTCGCCTCTCCGCGCACCCTGAATCGACTCGGCCAGTTCCCGCGTCAGTTCCAGTGCCGCATCCACCCCTGCCGCCGCGAGCCGTTCCACCAGGGCGCTACCGACGACCACGGCGTCGGCGATCCTGGCGATAGCGGCGGCCGTGCCGCCGTCGCGCACCCCGAAGCCCACGGCGACGGGTAGCGGAGACTGCCGCTTGAGGGCGTCGAGTGCGCTATCCAGCTCTGCCGCAATATCGAGTCGGCGGCTGCCGGTCACGCCATTGAAGGCGATGCGATAGACGAAGCCGTCGCCCTGGGCGAGCAGTGCCGGCAATCGTCCGGGCGGTGTGGTCGGCGCCACCAGCGGAATCCGCGCCAGGCCCAGGTCGCGTGCCCGGGCCGTCATGGCGGCGCCGTGCTCCGGCGGCAGGTCGACCAGGATCAGGCCATCGACGCCGGCCTCTGCCGCCGCTTGCAGAAAGCGATCCTCGCCGAAGCGCTGGAGCGGATTGAGATAGCCCATCAGCACGATCGGGGTGTCGTCATCGCGTTGCCGAAAATCGCGCACCATCTCCAGGGTGAGCGCCAATGTCTGGCCATTCGCCAGGGCGCGCTGGCCGGCGCGCTGAATGGCCACGCCGTCGGCCATCGGGTCGCTGAACAGCATGCCCAGTTCGATGATGTCGGCCCCCGCTGCCGGCAACCGGGCGAGCAGGTCGCGGCTGGCTGAGGGATCGGGGTCGCCGGCCATCACGTAGGTCACCAGTGCGGCGCGATCGGCGGCTTTCAGCGCCGCGAAGCGACGTGCCAGGCGCGAATCGGCGTTCGGGGAAACAGGGTTCGGGGTGTCGGTCTTCGACATCTCGGTCGTCAACGATGGCGCGCTCATGCTTGGGCCTCCTCGGGCATCAGATGGCGGGTGATGGTGTCCATGTCCTTGTCGCCGCGACCGCTCAGGCAGACCACGATGACCTGGTCCGGCCCCTGCGCCGCCGCCAATTGTCCCGCATGATAGAGCGCATGCGCCGATTCCAGCGCCGGCAGGATACCCTCCAGCCGGCAGCAGAGTCCGACGGCTTCGAGCGCCTCGTCATCGGTGACCGCGACGTAGCTTGCCCGGCCGCTGTCGTGAAGGTAGGCATGCTCAGGGCCGACGCCGGGATAGTCGAGCCCGGCGGAGATCGAGTGCGCGTCGCGAATCTGGCCATCGCCGTCCTGAAGTAGATAGGTGCGATTGCCGTGCAGGATGCCGGGCTCGCCGCCATTGAGACTGGCGGCGTGACGACCGCTCTCCAGCCCTTCCCCGGCCGCCTCGACCCCGACCAGGGTCACCGCCGCATCGTCGAGAAAGGCGTGGAACAGTCCCATGGCGTTGGAACCGCCGCCGACGCAGGCGACCAGCGTGTCCGGCAGACGGCCCTGTGTCGCCAACAGTTGCTCGCGTGTCTCGACGCCGATCACCGCCTGGAAATCCCGCACCATGCGCGGGTAGGGGGCCGGCCCCGCCACGGTGCCGATGATGTAGAAGGTGTCGTCGACATTGGCGACCCAGTCCCGCAGCGCCTCGTTCATGGCGTCCTTGAGTGTCGCCGTGCCGCTGTGGACGGGCACGATCTCGGCGCCGAGCAGGCGCATGCGCTGGACATTGGGTTGCTGACGTTCGATGTCGGTCGCGCCCATGTAGACCACGCAGCCGAGGCCGAGCCGCGCGGCCACCGTGGCCACCGCGACGCCGTGCATGCCGGCGCCGGTTTCGGCAATCAGCCGCTGGCGCCCCATGCGTTGCGCCAGCAGTGCCTGGCCCAGGGCGTTGTTGATCTTGTGCGCGCCGGTGTGATTGAGATCCTCGCGCTTGAGATAGATCTGCGCGCCGCCGAAGTGTTCGGTCAGGCGTTCGGCGAAGTAGAGCGGCGTGGCGCGGCCGACGTAATCGCGCTGGAGTTCGTGCAGCCGGGCCTGGAAGGCGGGGTCGGCGCGGGCGTCGTCGTAGGCGGCTTCGATCTCGCCGATCAGCGGCATCAGCGTCTCGGCGACATAGCGTCCGCCGTAGCCCCGGTTCAATTGAGTGCCGTGGCCATCCCCCGGGCTGCCACCAAGAAATTTCCGGGAGAAATTTTTGACGTCGCGGCAGCGACGGCCCGAAGGGTGACCGCCAGGGACGGCGGGTACAAAAAAGCCGTTGTGGTCGGGAAGCGTCTTCAGTGTCGAGTTCATCAGTCAGATCCGGTCGATCGATTCGAGGACCACAGATTAGGCTGGTGACGAGTGGGGGAAAATCGATAAACTCTCTTCATCCTGTGAGTAAAACTCACCAGTTTTCGGAGATGAAATGGCCACGCTACCGTCTCTCAACGCGTTGCGCGCGTTCGAAGCCACGGCCCGCCTGGGCAGCGTCAGCGCGGCCGCCGAGGAGCTCCACGTCACCCATGGTGCGGTCAGTCGGCAGCTACGGACGTTGGGGCACCATTTTGGCGTCGAACTGTTCGAGAAGGCCGGACGCGGGCTCGTGCCGACGAATCACGGTCGTATGCTATATCCCGCCGTCGGTGAGGCTTTCTCACGCTTGAGCGAAGGCTGCGCGGCGCTGACGCGCCATCTCGACGAGGCGCCGTTCACGCTGGCTTGCCCCGGCAGCCTGCTGGCGCGCTGGCTGATTCCACGGCTCGACCGGCTCAACGCCGAGCTGCCCGAGCTGCGCCTGCGGGTGGTTTCCAGCGAAAACGAACTCGACCCGCGTCGCGAGGATGTCGATGCCACGTTGCGCTTCGCCGCGCCGCCCTGGTTTGATGACATGCCGGTGTTCGAACTGATGCCGGAGCGCATCGTCGCGGTCGCGACGCCGGAGATCTGGACGACGGCAGCGAAAAGCTCGGCCCATGCCATGCTCGAACGGCTCACGCTGCTGGACACGGCGTCGCGGCCCCAAGCCTGGTCCGAATGGGCAGTGGCCATGGGCATCGATGACGCGACGCTGGCCGGGGCGCGCGCCAAGGGCCGCAGCTTCGAGCATCTCTACTATCTGCTGGAGGCCGCGCTGGCGGGGCTGGGGGTCGCCATCGCGCCGCAGCTGCTGGTGGCCGCCGAGCTGCAGCAGGGGCGGCTGGTGGCGCCGTGGCCCGCGATCGAGACCGATGCGTCGCTGGGGCTGTGGCTGGCGCCCGGCGTCGATACCCGGCGAGGCGAGCGCCTCGCCGAGTGGTTGCGCCGCGAGCTGGGTCAAGGCGGCGGCGCAAGGGGAGAGCCACCGGAGGACGATCAGCGGTCGGAGCCGTCCTCGAGCGACTCGGCGCGCTGACGATAGAGCTCGCTGGTTCGAGTCAGGTGGTCGCGCATCGCCTGCTCCGCGGCGTCGGGATCGTTGTCGGCCAGGCAGTCGACGATCTGATGATGCTCGCGAAGGGAGACGTCTTCGGCACCGCGGAAACTGACGATGCCGAGATGGTAGTCCTTCAGCCAGTGGAGCATGGCGCGAGCCGTCGCCGAGAAAATCGGGTTGCCGGTCATGTCGGCGATGGCGCTGTGAAACGCCATGTCGCACTCGATGAAGGCATCGCCGCGCTGGCTCCGCTGCATGTCGTCGATCAATCCGCGCAGTTTGTCGATATCCTCGGGCGTCGCCCGGGTCGCGGCCATCCGTACCATGCCGGCCTCGAAGAACAGTCGTGCCTGCTTGAGGTGGTCGATGTTCCCGGCATCGTCGTCGAGCAGAAAGCGGGCGGTGGTGTCGAACTGGGAGATCATCGAGTGAACGGTGACTTCGCTGACCCGCGCCCGCTCGCCGTGGTTGATGGTGATCCTGCCCATCGAGGCGAGTTGCTGCATGGCTTCGCGGATTGCCGGCCGGCCCACGCCGTAGAGCGCCATCAGTTCCCGTTCCGGCGGCAGTTGATCGCCGGGTTGCAGTTTCTGTGCACGGATCAGCGCCAGCAAGCGTTCCAGCACTTCGTCCGATAGCTTGCGTCGGCGGATCGGACCTGCAGCGATGTCATTCATGAATCTTCCTGTTCTCGAGTACGGAGTGGCCGTCGATCGAACCCATGTCAGGACGTAGGATAATCGCTTCGGCGATCGACAGGACAGTCGCCTGCCCGAACTCGCCCTAGCGGTTCCAGCGTTCGGGAATCACGCTCTGGTGCGTTGCCGCCGCCTCGTAGGCCGCCTCGACCAGCGCCAGGGTGTTGTAGTTGTCCTCGCCGCGGGTCTCGATCGGGCGGTCTTGCCGATACGCTTCGAGCCAGTCGGCCTGAAAGGCGAGCACGCTGGCCTGGATCGGTACCCATGGTGATTCACTCCAGGCAGGCGGCTCGGGCCGGACCGTCTGCACCTCGCAGTGGCCCCCGGTATCGTGGATCTCGAGGACGAAATCCTGGCGCAGGCGCAGCGAGCCGTGGATGCCGTCGACCTCGATCAGACTCTGCGGGAACGGATCGTCGGCGAGCCGGGTGGCATAGCTGCAATCGACGACGGAGGTGATGCCGTCGTCGTGTTGCAACATCAGGGTGGCGACGTCTTCACCCGCGATCGCGGCGTTGATCCGCGTGGTCTCGCAATTCAACCGCGCTACCTCGCCGAACAGGGCGCGGGCGATATCCAGCACATGAATGCCCAGGTCCTCGAGGATGAAGCGTTCCGCCCGGGCCAGATAGGGCTGGGCCGCGTAGACATCGAAACCGCTGCGATAACTGATGCGGCCGAAGAAGGGGCGGCCGATTCGCCCGTTGCGCAGCGTCTCGATCGTCTGGCGAACCGCATGTTGCCAGCGGAAGTTCTCGTGGATGCCGAGGCTCACCCCGCTCGCCGAGCACTGCGCGATCAATCGGCTGGCGTTCTCCAGCGAGCCGGCGAAGGGCTTCTGGCAGATGATATCGACGCCATGGCGGGCCGCCAGCGGGACCAGCGCCGCATGGGAGGGCGTGGTGGTGGCGATATCCACGAAGTCCAGCTCCCCGGCGAACGCGGCGAACAGGGTTTCCGCCTCGGTATAGGCGGCTTCGATGCCGAATAGATCCCGAAAGTACGCCAGTCGTTGCGGATCGCGATCGCACAAGGCGACGATCTCGACGCCTTTTCCCATCCCATGGAGATCCCGCCACGCCCGCATCTGGTTTTCGGCGAAGAAACCGCAACCGATCAGCGCGCCCCGCACAGTTCGCTGTTGGGTCATCTGAATCCCTCCCGCATCCGCTGCTGTTCATGGTCCGTCCCGGGCCCGGCTCGCCCGGAACGGATGGCGTAACGGCATTAAACCGATGCATGGAGGTCATGTCATCATACCAAAGGTCGAATGGCGCCCAGCGTCAGAACCGCCATCATCGGTTCGAGACCCGTGCCAGAAAGGGGTGTCCCGGGGGCGCTTCAGCGGACTTATTGACGGCATCGACGAGAGAAGGAGAGCACATGGGGACGGACGGCCCGGGCTTGATTCGGCAATACGGCACGGCGACGCCGGAGCCGGCGCCGTGCCATATCCAGTTGGGAGCGTTGTCGTTCGTCTGGCAGTCGGGCGCCCTGCGTTGGCTCCGTATCGGCGATATCGAAATCGTGAGGGGGATCGCTGCGGTGCTGCGTGACCCGCAGTGGGGCACCCATACGCCGATCGTCGATGGCGAGCGGATCGAAGTGGCGCATCGCCATGCCAGCCTGGCACAGGATTTTCATCTATCGACCGACGGTCCTGATGCCGGCGGTGAGTCGTTGCTGCGTGGACAGTTGCGGGTCGAGGCGACCGAGCATCGGGTCACGGTGGACCTTGCCCTCGAAGTCCTCATCGATTTCACCACGGCGCGCAGCGGCGTGAGCATGCTGCTGCCGCTGGCGGGTGTCGTCGGCGGTGAAATTCAGGTGCTGCATACGGATGGCCAGCGGGAGACCAAGCGGCTGCCCCGCCTGATCAGCCCCTCGCAGCCGCTGTTCGATATTCGGCAACTACAGCTTTCACCAGCGCTCGATGTCACGGTGAAGGTCGATTTCGAGGGCGATGTGTTCGAAATGGAAGATCAGCGCAACTGGTCGGATGCCTCATTCAAGATCTACAACCGGCCGCTGGCCTGGCCGACGCCCTATGTGCTCGGGGCGGGGGACCGGGTCGTGCAGCGGGTGGTCGTCTCTGCGGTCGACAGCGGGAGAACGCCCGGATGAGAACCGACGTCCACACGCTCCGGCTCGGCGGCCCGGCCTCGACGCCACTGCCGTCCGTCGGCTGCGGTCTATGGCTGGATCGCATCAATGGTCTCGGCCGGCTGGCACGGCAGCTCGATGCCGTCATGCCACGGCATCTGGATGCGCTGCTCGATCTGCGCAGCTCCCGGGCGCTCGAGAATCTGCCCGGCTTGATGGACAGCGCGGCCGAGCGTGACATTCCGGTATGGCTCTACGTGATCTGCGATGATCACGATCCGACGGGTTCGCTCTCGACGCTGGCACGGCGGCTGGAGGGGTTGCCTGGCACCCCGGCCGGGATGCTGGTGACCCCGGCGGCGTACCTCAAGAGCTACCAGCCGGATGGCGTCTGGCCTTCGGGCACATCGCCGGGGCAGGCACGAATGGCGGCGCGTGTACTGTGGCCGGAACTGGCGCTGGGCGGCGGCGTGCCGACCTACTTCACCGAGCTCAACCGCTGTCGCCCCGACCCTTCATCGATCGACTTCATCACCCATGCCGTCTCGCCCATCGTCCACGCCGCGGACGACCGCTCGGTGATGGAAACCCTGCAGAGCGTGCCGGATATCGTCGCTTCCTGCCGGGCCCTGGCGCCGACGACGCCTTACCGGATTACCACCACCGCCATCGGTGCCTGGACCAATCCGTATGGCGAGTGTCTCACGCCCAACGACGGCAGCCAGCGCGTGACCCTGAGTGACGACGACCCGCGCCAGCACGGGCTGTTCGCTGCGGCCTGGGGCGTCGGTTTCATGGCCCGCGTGGCCTATGCCGGGGTCGATGCCGCCACGCTGTCGTCCCTCGGCCCGCCGTTCGATATCGGCGCTGAGTCTCTCCATCCCGTGGGCCACGCGATCGCTGGCCTGTGCCGGGCAGCGGGGCGACCGCTGCGGCAACTGAAACTCGACGGTGCCGAGCTGGCGGCGCTGGCCTGGCAGACCGAGCTCCCCACCGTTATCGAGGTGTGGATCGCCAACCTGAGCGCGGGCGCCGTGCCGCTGTACATCGAGGGCGTCGACCTGCTCGAACTGTCGCGACTCGCTGCGATGGCTGATGGGTTTCAGCCGGCCCCAAGCGTGGAGGCGCGTCTGCGCGCCGGTGAGACCGATCGGCTCGAGGGGTTCGAGATTCTCAGACTCCGCGTGCAGAACCCCGGGTCGGGTCCGGACTGCTAGCGGCTTCATACCTTCCTCGATGGAGACTTGCCGATGACCGCGGCAATGCCCGGTCTACGACGTTTGCCGTATTGCCGTAGTGGTATGATGACCTGATGATCGTATGACTATTGCCGCGATATAGCCGACATCGACGGGCCATGCCGTGGTCACTGACAACGCTTTTGCGGGAGTGGGAGCGATCATGGAACACGCGGCAGCTTCATCGGTGGAAACGTCCGCCATTCGCAAGGTGGCATGGCGCCTGGTGCCCTTCGTGGCCCTGATGTTCTTCATCAACTATCTGGATCGGACGGCGATCTCCTTTGCCGCCCCCAACGGCATGAACGCCGATCTGGCCCTGAGTGCCGCGCAGTTCGGTTTTGCCTCGGGCATCTTTTTCGTCGGCTACATCCTGCTGGAGGTACCCAGCAACCTGGCCCTGCATCGCTTCGGTGCGCGCAAGTGGCTGGCCCGGATCATGGTCAGTTGGGGCATCGTGGCGCTACTGTTCACCTGGGTGGATAGCGCGGGCGGTCTCTATTTCCTGCGGTTCATGCTGGGCGTGGCCGAAGCGGGTTTCTTCCCCGGCGCGATCCTGTTTCTGAGCCTGTGGGTCCCGGCACGCTATCGCAGCCGGATCCTGGCGCTGTTCTATCTGGCCCAACCGTTGACCACCGTTATCGGTGCGCCGCTGGCGGCTTTGCTGATTCAACACGATGGCGCGTTCTTCGGTCTGGCGGGCTGGCGTTTCATGTTCTTCGGCGTGGCCATTCCGGCCATCCTGCTGGGTATCGTCGCCTGGTTCTATCTGGTCGATCGCCCGGCCGATGCGCGCTGGCTGACGGCCGAGGAGAAGACGTGGTTGACCACCGAGCTCGAGCGGGAGTCCCGTCAGAAGCTTGGCGCCAATCAAGAAAAGAAAGGGCTCGAGCAGGCGTTCTCCAGCGGCCGGGTATGGGCGCTCTGCGGGATCTACTTCGGTTTCATCTACGGTCTGTATGCGCTCGCCTTCTTCCTGCCGACGATCATCGGCGGTTTCGAGGCGCAGTTCGGGACCCATTTCGGCCTGATGCAGAAAGGCCTGATTACCGCCGTACCCTATCTGCCGGCCGCGATCGTGCTCTATTTCTGGTCTCGCGACGCCACGCGGCGCGGGGTGCGCAGCTGGCATATCGCGTTGCCGGCCTTCACCGGCGCGCTGAGTGTGCCGTTGGCGCTCTACATGGAGTCGCCCGCCGCGACGATCGCCATGATCACCATCACGGCGTGCTCGATCTTCGCCGCGCTGCCCAATTTCTGGACGTTGCCGACTCGCTTTCTCGATGGCGCCGCAGCCGCGGCGGGTGTGGCGCTGATCAACACCATCGGCAATATCGCCGGATTCTCGTCGGGGTATCTGACCGGCGCGCTCCATGATCTGAGCGGTGGCTATACCGTGCCGATGTTCGTGGTCGGCGGGTTCATGGCAATGGCTGGGATAATGATGCTGATCATCAGCCGTGAGCCCGCCACGTCCAGCCGTCGCGCGACCCCCCACAACGCCACCGCCGGACACTGACGATGGCTCTCTGCAACCGATACCGGAGCAACCATGCGGATTGGACTGAGTACCTACGCCTTTTTCTGGCGCGGATCGGACCGGGTCGAGGACCCGATGTCGCTGGAAGCGATGCTCGAGGAGACGGCGGCCCTCGGCGGTGACGTGTTCCAGATCTGCGACTATCCGGCGATCGAGGCTTTCGGCGCGGCACGCCTGAATCAGCTGCGTGCACAGGCCGAGCGTCTCGGCATCCAGCTGGAACTCGGCACCAAGGGCGTGGCGCCCGACCATCTCGGTCGCTATCTGGATATCGCCGAGCGGCTGGGCGTATCGCTACTGCGCAGCATGTTGTATCGCGACGAGGATCGGCCCACCACCGAAGTCGCGATCCAGCGGCTGGAGGCGATCCTGCCGCGATTGCGACGACACAACGTCACCCTGGCGCTGGAAACCTACGAGCAGGTCGCCGTCGATGAGCTAATGACCGTCGTCGAATCGCTCGATGACTTGCACATCGGCATCTGTCTCGACCCGGCCAACTGCGTCGCCGCGCTGGAAATGCCGCTGACGGTCGTCGAGCGCACCGCCCCGCGGGTCGTCAACCTGCACGTCAAGGATTTCCACTTCACTCGCGCTCCCGGTTGGGTCGGCTTCCAGCTTGCCGGCTGTCCGCTGGGAGAGGGGCAATTGCCGTTCGACGCCATGATGCGGCACGTCGATCCGGTATCACGCGGTATTTCCCAGGTCATCGAGCACTGGCTGCCCTGGCAGTCGGATGCGACGACGACCTGCCGCCTGGAGTCCGAGTGGACCCGGCGCAACCTGGAGTTTCTAAGGAGCTATACACCATGACACAGACAGTTCGATCGATCGCGCTGGTCGGGGCCGGCGGCAAGATGGGCATGCGCATCTCGGCCAACCTGGCGCGCAGCGACTTCCACGTTCACTACTGCGAAAACGCCACCGAGGGCCAGCAGCGCGTGCGCGATGCCGGGCGCGAATTGTCGTCCATCGATGACGTCATCGCCGACTGCGATCTGCTGATTCTGGCGGTGCCGGACATCGTGCTGGGCAAGGTTTCCGAGACGCTGGTGCCACAGATGAAGGCTGGCGCAACCCTTTTGACGCTGGATCCGGCCGCGGCCTACGCCAACCTGCTGTTCCAGCGCGAAGATATTCACTACGCCGTGGCGCATCCCTGCCATCCGTCGGTTTTCCTCGAACGCTACACCCAGGAGGAGCACGCCGATGCGTTCGGCGGCGTGGCGGCCACTCAGTCCGTCGCGGCGGCGTTCGAGAGCGGCAGCGACGCCGAAAGGGCGGCGCTGGAGGCGGTGATCCGCGTGATGTACGCCCCGGTCGATGATGTCCACTGGATTACCGTCACCCAGCTGGCCTATCTCGAGCCGACGCTGGTGGAGACCGTCACCTGCATGCTCGGCACCTTCATGAAGGAGGCGCTGGACGAGACCGTCGCGCGCACCGGCGTACCGCAGAAGGCTGCAGAGGCCATGCTCTACGGCCATATCCAGATCGCGCTGGCGGTGGCGTTTCGCAGCACCAATCCGTTCTCGGACGCCTGCATGATCGCGATCGACTACGGTCGCGAGAATATCCTGCGCGACGACTGGAAGAAGATTTTCGAGCAGTCGGAGCTCGACAAGGTCATCGCGCGGATGCTGAAGATCGACCGCGTGCGTCGCGACGAGTCGGTACCGCCGGCCAGCGCCTGATTCGGCTCCTCACCGCCGCTGAGCCTGCTCCCGGACCTGCATCCGCTCCAGGGCCCGTCGATAAGAACCGTTGCGCACCGCCCAGCGCATCACCGGGGCGATGGCGAGGATGCCGCCGCGAACGGCGCGGCGCTCGAGCGTCGACATCTCGAGGCTGAGCAGTGTCGCCGCCCAGGGCGGCAGCAGGTCGATGCCGGCGCGCATGAACAGCGCCCCGGCGGGTCGGATGACCGGGCTGGGCGGCACTGCGTGCAGCAGCACGTCGATCACGTCGCGGGTCCGTGTGTCGCAGACAAGGTGGCGTCGCTGGTGTTCCAGGTAGGCGTCTATCGCCGCGCGCGATCGCGGAACCTGGCGCGCGCCCAGCGCTTCGGAGACGCGTGCGGTCTCATCGAAGTAGCGATCCTGATCGGCGAGGCTGAGCCGGGGATTGCGATAGCGCATGTGGGCGGCCAGGAAGCGGCTCATCTCGGCCACGTGGACCCACACCAGCAGGTCGGGATCGTTGGCGGCATAGGGCGTACCGTCGGCCGCGTGACCGCTGACGCCGTCGTGGACCCGGCGCACCCGCTCGAGGATGCGCTCGGCGTCATCGCGGGAGCCGAAGGTGGTGACGGCGATGAACTGGCTGGTACGGCGCAGCCGGCCGATCATGTCCTGGCGGAAGTTGGAGTGATCCCAGATGCCGGCCAGCGCCAGCGGGTGCAGCATCTGCAGCAGCAGCGCGCTGACGCCGCCGCACATCATCGGCGTGAACTCGCCGTGGACTTTCCACGCCACGGTATCCGGCCCGAACAGGCCGGGATCGCCCTTGGGCTGGGTGTAGTCGACCCCACCCAGCGTGCGGCCGGTCAGATGGTGGATGCGATTTTCGATGGCGTCGCGCAGGGAGGTCATGGCATTGAGTCCCGCTCAGGGCGATGACGCGTGAAGGATCTCGCCATCGGCGGCGGGGACGCCGTCGCGGATGGCGCGGGAAAAGGCCTCGCTCCCCGCAGTGTAGGGGATCTCCCGGGCGCGCGGATTGATATGGCCTCGGCTGCGCAGGAATTCGAGCGGGTGGCTCCTGTCCAGCCCACCGATATCGTAGACGTACTCCGGCAGGTAGCCGGAAAGAATCAGCCGGATATCCCTGGGAAGACCGGAGACGATCCTGTCGACCATGTCGAACACGATGGTGGTGCAGTTGCTGGTCAGGGTGTTGTAGAACTCAGGCGTCCGGCGCAGTCGCTCGGCCTCGTCCAGGTAGGCGAGGAACAGTTCGCGCCGCGCTTGCGGCGCTAGCCCGACCCGGTAGAGATAGACCTCCTCGCCTCTGACGTTGCTGCGCAGACGCAGGATATCGTTCTCGTCGGCGGCGATCAGGTTGAGCTCGAACTGCTTGAAGAAGCCGCCGCTGATCGAGAACGCCTCGTTGCGCTCACGCCGGATCTCCACCGAAAACGTCAGATGTCGGCCGTCGGTGAAGCCGAAACTGACCAGGGTGTGGGCGATCGCCGGGCCCATCCAGTAGGAGACCACCATGTCCACCGCGTCGAGCTGCGACAGATCGTACTCGCGGGTCTCCCAGCGCGGTGTCGCGGTATCCGGCGTCTGCCACTCGAAATCGCGCACGTTGTGAAGCGTGACCCGGTCGCCGTCACGTTCGACCGAGAGCTGGCGTGCCACGTCCGGCGCCCAGTCGCGATCGTTACGGGGTTCGAGACTCTGCCACCAGCTCACCAGGACGACCAGTGCCAGCGTGAACGTCAGCCGGATCGCCAGGGCCACGCGCGCTCTGAGCGATTGACGAGGCGAACCCCGGCGGACCCGCCAGGGCGCGATCAACGCCGCCGTGCCGATCAGTACCCATACGGCAATGACGACGACGACGAGCGGGCGCGGCCCCGGCAGCTCGAAATGCAGCGCCAGCGCGCCCCAGCCGATCACGCCCAGCATCACCACGCCACGCAGCAGCTGACCCACGAACCCCAGCGCTCGTATCACGCCGGTGCGATGCGAATTCCTGATCGATCCCACGCCTTGCCTCTGTCGTCCGGTAAATCCCGATCATGCCCAACTCCAGGATGGGGATAAAGCGGGAAGCCGTTGCGGCCGATAGGGAAAGCGGCGTTATACTAAAGTCTAGTCATGTGGCGGCTTCTCTGACCGTTGCGGGCTTCGGTGGCTGTTACCGTCACCATCGGCGCGCTATCGTGACGCACGACCCCTTTGCGGAGAGACCGAGATTTCCGATTCGTTTTCCCACTCCCTGCGCCAGCTGTGGACGCTCGACAAGTTCGCCTACAGTTTCCGGGTGTTCCTGGCGTTCAGCGGCGCCATCGCGCTGAGCTGGTCTCAGGACCAGATCGCGCTCGCGATTCCGCTGTTTCTCGGCATCATCGCCAGCGCCCTCTCCGAGACCGACGACAACTGGGAGGGTCGCGTCCGCGCCCTGCTGGTCACGCTGGTCTGCTTTCTGGTCGCCTCGAGCTCGGTGGAACTGCTGTTTCCGTGGCCGTGGCTGTTCGCCCCCGGACTGGCGCTGTCGGCGTTTATCTTCATCATGCTCGGTGCCATCGAGCAACGTTATGCCACCATCGCCTCGGCGACGCTGATCCCGTCGGTCTACTCGATGATCAACATCGAGCAGCACGGCGGCACCACCGATGGCGATTTCTGGCACCAGCCGCTGCTGCTGGTCGGTGGCGCGGCCTGGTACGGCGCGATCTCGGTCGTCTGGTGCGCGCTGTTCTCGCGCCAGCCGGTCAAGCAGAGCATGGCGCAGCTCTACCGGGAGCTGGGTGAATACCTGATCATCAAGGCCACCCTGTTCGAACCGCTGCGCGGGGTCGACGTGGAGAGTCGGCGCGTCGCGCTGGCGCGCCAGAACGGCCGCGTGGTGACCGCGCTCAACCAAGCCAAGGAGATGATCTTCCGCCGGCTGGAGGGCCAGCGCGGCAGTCGCAAGCTCAATCGCTACCTGCGCCTCTACTTCATCGCCCAGGACATTCACGAGCGGGTCAGCGCCTCGCACTACCCCTACTCGGCGCTGGCGGAGGCGTTCTTCCATCACGATGTGCTGTTCCGCTGCCAGCGGCTGCTCGACCAGCAGGGCCGCGCCTGCAAGCGTCTGGCCAAGGCGCTGCTGCTGCGCCAGCCGTTCGACCACGGCCAGAGCGAGCAGGCGCTGGAAGACCTGCGCGCCTCGATCGTCTACCTGCGCGCCCAGCGCAATCCGGCATGGACGCCGTTGCTGCGCTCGCTGCAGGCGCTGGGCCGCAACCTGGCGACGCTGGAGGACCAGCTCTCCAGCGCCCACAACCCGGATGCGGTGGCCGACCAGAAGGACGCCAGCCTGTTCAACCGGTCGCCGCGCAGCTTCAAGGACGCCTGGGAGCGCATTCGGCTCAACCTGACGCCGGGTTCGCCGACCTTCCGCCACGCGCTGCGGCTGTCGACCGCGCTGCTGGTAGGGTACGGCGTGCTGCACCTGGTTCATCCGACACAGGGGTACTGGATCCTGCTGACCACGCTGTTCGTGTGTCGGCCCAATTTCGGGGCGACGCGGCGTTTCCTGCGCCAGCGCATCGTCGGGACGGTACTGGGTCTGGTGGTGGGCTGGGCCCTGATCAGCCTGTTCCCCGACCCGCTGCTCCAGTCGCTGATCGCGGTGGTCGCCGGGGTCACCTTCTTCGCCAACCGGGAAAAGCACTACATCGTCGCCACCGCGGCCATCACCACGCTGGTGTTGAGCAGCTTCAATCAGGTCGGCGACGGCTTCGACCTGATCCTGCCGCGACTGATCGATACCCTGATCGGTGCGTTCATCTCGGGACTGGCGGTGTTCTTCATCCTGCCGGACTGGCAGGGACGGCGACTGCACAAGGTCGCCGCCACCGCGCTCACCAACAGCACGCTCTACCTGCGCGAGATCATCCATCAATACGAAGCCGGCAAGCAGGACGATCTCGCGTATCGGCTGGCCCGACGCAACGCCCACAATGCCGATGCCGCGCTCTCGACGGTGCTCTCCAACATGCTGCAGGAGCCCGGGCACTACCGGAAGAAGGACGCCGACGAGGGCTTCCGGTTCCTGGTGGTCTCCCACACGCTGCTGGGCTATCTCTCCGCGCTGGGGGCGCACCGGGGCACGCTGACGCCGAGCGAGGCGGATATCGAGATCCATGCCGCCGCCCGCCGTATCGCCGATGGCTTCGATGCGATCGCCGCGAGTCTGGCCGCTCGCCAGCCGATCCCCGAGCTCAACGACGAGCAGAGTGCGCTGATGGCGATCTTCGAGCAGGAGCCCGCCGCCGCCCAGGACGATGCCGATGACGAACGGCGCGTGATCCAGACCCAGCTGCTTCACATCAGCCGCCAACTGGTGCCGATGAGCGAGGCGGCGGGGCGGTTGGTCGCACGGCCGGTCGAAGTGGCCGACGTCGACAAGGCCGCCGAGGCGACCTGAGGTGTCGGACGCTGCTTGCGTCTAGACCTGCCCGTACCTGCCGGCTTCGTCGCCCAGCCAGCGGCGGATCAGCGGCGTCGCGGCGTCGGGGGCTTCTTCCAGCAGCGCCTGGGCCAGCGCGGTGACGGTATCGAGCAGGTCGCGATCGCGCTCCAGGTCGGCGATCTTCATCTGCGCCAGGCCGGTCTGGCGGGTGCCGAGCACCTCGCCGGGGCCGCGCAGTTCGAGATCCTTCTCCGCCACCTTGAAGCCATCGGTGGTATCGCGCAGGATGCCGAGCCGCTGGCGGGAGTGGTTCGACAGCGGCGGGTGATAGAGCAGCACGCAGTAGCTGTCGACACGCCCGCGACCGACCCGGCCGCGCAGCTGATGCAGCTGGGAGAGCCCCAGCCGCTCCGGGTTCTCGATGATCATCAGGCTGGCGTTGGGCACGTCGACGCCGACCTCGATCACCGTGGTCGCCACCAGCAGATCCAGCTCGCCCTGCTTGAAGGCATCCATCACGTCGGCCTTTTCCTGCGCCTTCATGCGGCCGTGAACCAGTCCCACGTTGAGCTCCGGCAGCGCTTCCACCAGCGTGTCGCGGGTCACCTCCGCCGCCTGGCAGGTGAGCGCTTCCGACTCCTCGATCAGGGTGCAGACCCAGTAGGCCTGGCGGCCCTCGGCGCAGGCGTTGCGGATACGCTGGATCACCTCCGGGCGACGCTCGTCGGGGACGGCAACGGTGTGCACCGGGGTGCGTCCGGGCGGCAGTTCGTCGATCACCGAGAGATCGAGGTCGGCGTAGGCGCTCATCGCCAGGGTGCGCGGGATCGGCGTGGCGGTCATGATCAGCTGGTGCGGCGTCAGGCCACCGGATTCGCCTTTCTGGCGCAGCGCCAGGCGCTGGTGAACGCCGAAGCGGTGCTGCTCGTCGATCACCGCCAGCCCCAGCCGATGGAAAGTCACGTCGTCCTGGAACAGCGCATGCGTCCCCACGGCGACCTGCACGCGACCGTCGGCGATGGCCGCCTTGGTGTCCAGGCGCGCCTTGCCCTTGAGCTTGCCGGCCAGCCAGCCCACCTCGATCCCCAGCGGTTCGAGCCAGGCCCGGAACTGGCGGAAGTGCTGCTCGGCGAGGATCTCGGTGGGCGCCATCACCGCCGCCTGGCAGTCGCCGGCAATGGCGTTCAGTACCGCCATGGCGGCGACCACGGTCTTGCCCGAGCCGACATCGCCCTGCACCAGCCTCAGCATCGGTACCTCCCGCTCCAGGTCGCGTCCGATCTCCTCCAGCACGCGGCGCTGCGCCTGGGTCAGCGAGAACGGTAGCTGGGTCAGGAAGCGCGCCTGCAGATTGCTGGCGGCGGCGAGCCGGGGGGCACCATCGGCCTGAATCCGCAGGCGGACCTGGCGCAGGCTCAACTGATGGGCCAGCAGCTCTTCCAGGGCCAGTCGTCGCTGGGCGGGGTGACGGCCGTCGGCCAGACGCTCCTGGGGGGCATCGGGCGGTGGCTCGTGGAGATAGCGCAGCGATTCGATCAGCCCCGGCAGGCGAAAACGCCCGCGCAGCGGTTCGGGAATCCACTCCGGCAGGCTCTCGGGGGCTGCCGCCAGTCGCTTCAGCGCCTGCTGGATCAGGGCGCGCAGGCGCGGTTGTGCCAGACCCTCGGTGGCGGGATAGATCGGCGTCAGGTGTTCGTCCACCGGCGTGGCGTCGGACTGGATCAGGCGATATTCCGGATGATAGATCTCGAGCCCGGTGCTGCCGGCGCGGGCTTCGCCGAAGCAGCGCACCTGCACGCCCTTGACGAACTGCTGCTGCTGGGCCGGCGAGAAGTGGAAGAAGCGCAGGCTGAGAATGCCGGAGCCATCCTTGAGCCGGACCAGCAGGCTGCGGCGACGGCCGCGGACGACCTCGGCGGCGCTCACCTCGCCCTCCACCACCGCCTCGGTGCCGGCGCGCAGGGTGCCGATGGGGGTGATCCGGGTACGATCCTGGTAGCGCAGCGGCAGATGGAACAGCAGGTCGGCGACCTGCTCGATGCCCAGCCTGGCCAGTTTCCCGGCCAGCGCCTCGCCGACGCCGGAGAGGTCGGTGACGGGTTCGTCGAGGCTCATGCGGCCTCGACGTCGCTGCCCTGGATTTTATCGATCGCCTGGATCAGGGCATCGATCGCCTTGGGTCGCGGGAAGCTGGCACGCCACGCCAGTGCGACACTGCGCGTCGGGACGTCGCCCTTGAACGGGCGGCTCTCCAGCAGCCCGCCTTCGTAATGACCGGTGCCGATCGCCAACTTGGGCAGCACCGTGATGCCAAGCCCGGAAGCGACCATGTGGCGAATGGTCTCCAGCGAGCCGCCCTCGGCAATCAGGGTGTTCGAGGGATTGTTGAGCTGCGCGCTGATCGCCGGGCACGCCTCCAGAATCTGGTCGCGGAAACAGTGGCCCTCGCCGAGCAGCAGCAGGCGTTCGGTGAGCAGGTCCTCCTTGTCGATCGCCGCCTTCTCCGTCCACGGATGGCCGGCCGGCAGCAGCACCTCGAACGGCTCCTCGTAGAGCGTCTTGGTGACCACGTCGGGCTCGTTGAAGGGTAGCGCCACGAAGATCGCATCGAGCTCGCCGTTGCGCAGCTTGCGCCGCAGCACGCCGGTGAAACTCTCCTCGATATAGAGCGGCATCTGCGGCGCGATGCGCGACAGCGCCGGGATCAGGTGCGGGAACAGGTAAGGGCCGATGGTATAGATGGCGCCGATTCGCAGCGGGCTGATCAACTGGTCCTTGCCCTCGGTGGCCATCTCCCGGATCAATGTCGCCTGCTCCAGCACGCGGTGGGCCTGTTCGACGATTCGCTCGCCCAGCGGGGTGACCTGAACGGTGGATTTGGAGCGCTCGAACAGGGCGATGCCGAGTTCGTCCTCGAGTTTCTTGACGGCCACCGACAGCGTTGGCTGAGAGACGAAGCAGCGTTCGGCGGCGCGGCCGAAATGGCGCTCCTGGGCCAAGGTTACGATGTAGCGGAGTTCTGTTAGAGTCATTGGCTGGGACCGAAAGGCTCCCTGTCAGCGCGATTTGGCAAGTGAACAGCGGTACGCAATTCTCGTGGTCACGCTCGTGCGTGCGCGTCCTCAGGGACGAATCATCAAGGACGTTTTACCAAGAGGCTAGGGAAAGGTGAAGAAAACAACGCTAATTCTCGGCTGTGGCGATATTGGCACTCAGCTCGGGAAGCAGTTGATCGACGCCGGTCATCGCGTGATCGGCGCGCGGCGCAATGTCGGGGCGCTGGACGGAACCGGTATCGAGGCGGTGGCGCTGGACGTCACCGACGAAGCGGCGCTGGCGGCGCTGCCGGATGCCGACATCATCGTCTACGCCGTCACCGCGGACCGGTTCGAGGAGTCGGCCTACGAGACGGCGTATCCGACGGGCCTGAAAGCGGTCCTCGAAACCTTCGGGGCCCGGGAGAACAAGCCGGAGCGGGTACTCTTCGTCTCCTCGACCAGCGTCTATGCCCAGCAGGGTGGCGAGGAGGTCGACGAGAGCTCGGAAACCGATCCGCACGGTTTCTCCGGCACGCTGATGCGCGAGGCCGAGCAGGCACTGCTCGCGCACGATCTGCCCGGCACGGCGGTGCGTTTCTCGGGCATCTACGGCCCGGGGCGCGATCGCCTGATTCGCCAGGTGAGCGAAGGCCGGATCGCGGCCTCGAACCCGCCGATGTACTCCAACCGTATCCATCGCGACGACTGTGCAGGGGTCATCGCGCACCTGATTCAACTGTCGTTGGAGGGCAAGCCGCTGGAGCCTGTCTATCTGGCCAGCGACTGCGACTCGGCGCCGCTGCACGAAGTGATGGCCTGGATCGCCAAGCGGCTCAAGGTCGAGACGCCGGACGTGATCCAGTCGCCGTTGCGGCGTCGCTCGAGCAAGCGCTGCAACAACCGGCGTCTGCTCGATTCCGGTTACACGTTCCGCTATCCCACCTTCCGCGAAGGTTACGAAGACGTGCTCCAGCAGGGCGGCTTTCTGTCGGCCAAGGAAAAAGCCTGACGATCATTCGCGATCCGGCATGACGCTTTGGCGACAATTTCGTGTCCACTCGATGACACGTTTTCTCAACCCACTGAAATATTTGATAAAGCGCCTTCGGGCGCTTTTTTGATTGCCCGCGCTGCCGCCCGACCTGTCATCGTTTCTTAATTGTCTAGATAAATAACCGTCACACGACGTCGCCAGACTGTGTTCAACATTCTGGGCCAGGGGGTCATGATCCGACTCGCGGCCCGACACTTTCCGGGACGAATCGCATGACTGCCATCGTTAGCGTCGAACGGCTCGACAAATCCTTCGGTCCCCATGCGGCCCTGCGCGAGATCGGTTTCGAGATCCATGCCGGCGAGCTGGTCACCCTGATCGGACCGTCGGGATCGGGCAAGTCGACCCTGTTGCGCCACCTCATCGGATTGACCCGCGCCGACCGCCGGTCGCACAGCCATGTTCGGGTGCTGGATCGCGACGTCCAGCACGGCGGGCGTCTGCTCGGCGCCAGCCGCGAACAGCGCCGCCGCTGCGGCTACATCTTCCAGCAGTTCAACCTCGCCGGTCGGTTGAGCGTCATGACCAATGTATTGATCGGTCACCTCGGCGCGATGCCGCGCTGGCGGGCGCTGACCGGGCGCTTCACCCAGCAGGAGCGGGATCTGGCGCTACGGGCGCTGGAGCGCGTCGGCATCGTCGGACTGGCCCATCAGCGCGCCAACACGCTGTCGGGCGGCCAGATGCAGCGCGTCGCCATCGCCCGGGCGCTGGTGCAGGAGGCGGAAGTGATCTTCGCCGACGAGCCGATCGCCTCCCTCGATCCGCGCAGTGCCCGCGAGGTGATGGAGATCCTGCAGCGGATCAATCGCGAGGATGGCCGCACCATCGTCGTCACCCTGCATCAGGTCGACGTTGCCCGCCGCTACTGCCGCCGCGCCATCGCACTGAAGCAGGGCCGCCTCTACTACGACGGGCCGATCGCGGGTCTCACCGACGCTCGCCTGCAGGCGCTCTACGAGAACGCCGGTCTCGACGAGCTCGAGTCCCGCCAGCCCGATCACCGGATCGCGACGCCGCTGCACGCGGTGGGCTGATCCGGGCGCACGCTCGACCGCTGACCATCGATTCGTTGCCACAGATCTATCACCAACGATCCATCATCAACGACACTTCAAGGAAACGACATGATCTCATCCCTCTTGCGCCGCACGGCCCTGCCGCTGATCGCCGGGCTCGGCCTGCTCGGCGGCACGCTCGCCATGAGTTCCGCCCAGGCCGCCGACGAGCCGCTGCGCTTCGGCATCATCTCCACCGAGTCGAGTTCCAACCAGTCGACCCAGTGGCAGCCATTCCTGGACGACATGTCCGACGCCTTGGGCGTCAAGGTCGAGCCGTTCTTCGCCACCGACTACGCCGCGGTGATCCAGGCGATGCGTTTCGACAAGATCGATCTGGCCTGGTACGGCAACAAGTCGGCGATGGAAGCGGTCGATCGCGCCGGCGGCGAGATCTTCGCCCAGACCGTCGCCGCCAACGGTGCGCCGGGTTACTGGAGCCTGATGATCGTCAACAAGGACAGCCCCTACAACACGGTTGAAGACGTGCTGGCGCACGCCGACGAGCTGACCTTCGGCAACGGCGACCCCAACTCCACCTCGGGCTACCTGGTGCCGGGCTACTACGTCTTCGCCAAGAATCACGTCGATCCCAACACCGCGTTCAAGCGCACGCTCAACGCCAACCACGAGACCAATGCGCTGACCGTGGCCAACGGCCAGGTCGACGTCGCCACCTTCAATACCGAGAGCATGGAGCGTCTCGAACTCACCCATCCCGACAAGGCCGCCCAGCTCAAGGTGATCTGGAAGTCGCCGCTGATCCCCTCCGACCCGCTGGTCTGGCGCACCAATCTGCCGCAGCAGACCAAGGACGAGCTGCGCCAGTTCTTCCTCAGCTACGGCGATACCGACAAGCAGAAAAAGATCCTCGAACCGCTGCAGTGGTCCGGCTTCGCCGCTTCCGACAACGACCAGCTGCTGCCGATCCGTCAGCTGGCGCTGTTCAAGCAGCGCGCCCAGGTCGCCGCCGACGATTCCCTCGATGCCGACGACAAGCAGAAGCAACTCGCCGATCTCGATGCGCGTCTCGAGTCGCTGAACCAGCGCATGGACGCTCGTGAAGCCGCCCAGGCCAAAAAGGCCGGCAACACCACGGCGATGGCGACTCAGTAAGTCAAGAAAGAGTAAGTCAAGAAAGCGCTTTCTGAACACGAGTCTCTGACAGGCCGGGGCGGCATCCACGCCGCCCCCTTGCCATCTTCATGATCGATGCAGCGGAGTCCATGCATGACCACTTCCACACTCGATGCGCGAGCCCGATCGGGTAAACGCAACTGGACCACACTGCTGGGCTGGGCGATCGCCGTCATTGTTCTGGGCTGGGCCTGGCAGGGCGCCGAGATGGCCCCGAGCCTGCTGTTCCAGAACGCCGGCAACATGGCGACCCTGGCCGCCGACTTCGTGCCGCCCACTTTCGGCAGCCTCGATCACTACATCGATCAGATGCTGGTCACCATCCAGATCGCCATCTGGGGCACGCTGCTGGCGGTGCTGTTCGCGATCCCCTTCGGTCTGCTCTCGTCGGACAACCTGGCGCCGTGGTGGATCAACCAGCCGGTGCGGCGGCTGATGGATGCCTGCCGCGCGATCAACGAGCTGGTCTTCGCGATGCTGTTCGTGGTCGCAGTCGGCCTGGGCCCATTTGCCGGCACCATGGCGCTGTTCGTCCACACCACCGGCGTGCTCGCCAAGCTGTTCTCGGAAGCGGTGGAAGCCACCGATGCCGGGCCGATGGAGGGCGTTCGCGTCACCGGTGCCGGGCGCCTGGAAGAGATCATCTTCGGCCTGATCCCCCAGGTTCTGCCGCTGTGGATCTCGGTCAGCCTCTATCGCTTCGAATCCAACATCCGCTCCGCCACGGTGCTCGGCATGGTCGGCGGCGGCGGTATCGGCGTCTCGCTGTGGGAGACCATGCGCGGGTTTCAGTACACCGAGACCGCCACGATCATGCTGGTGATCATCGTTGCCGTGACGCTGTTGGACATGGCGTCGCAGCGTGTTCGCAAGCGTTTCATCTGATGCCGGGGCTTTCCCGGCTTTTTTGGGCCTGATGATGTCTAGACAAATCCTCTCGATACCGCGCTACCGCGAACTGGCCGAAGTGCTGGTCCGCGAGGTCCGTACCGACTACGGCCCCGGCGACCTGCTGCCGACCGAGGCGCAGCTCGCCAAGCGCTTCGCGGTCAACCGCCACACGGTACGCCGGGCGCTGGACGAACTGGTCGCCGCCGGGCTGGTGACCCGCCATCAGGGGCGCGGCACCCAGGTGGTCGACCGGCGGCTCGACTACGCCGTCAGCGCCGGCAGCAAGGTGACCCAGAATCTGGCCAGCCTCGGCCTGCCCTCGAACACCTGCTGTCTCGAACAGGGGCTGGTGACGCCCCCCGAGGCCATCGCCCAGCGCTTCGGGCGCTCCGCCAGCGAGCCGCTGCTGCGGGTCGACACCGTGCGCACCGTCGACGATGCCCCGCTGATGCGACTGCGCCACTGGTTCGATCCCGAGCGGGTACCGGGCTGGCTCGAGCGCTATCGCGGCGGTTCCACCCGCGCCCTGCTGGGCCAGCATTATGGCTTGCGCCTGCATCGCCGACGGGTACGCATCGATGCCGCCGGCGCCGATCGCGACGACACCCGCTGGCTGCAGTGCCCGCTCAACGCCCCGCTGCTGGTGATGACCAGCGACAACACCGACGCCGCCGGCGTGCTGGTGGAAGTCTCCGTGGGGCGGGCGCGTGCCGACCGGCTCTCCTATCACATCGATTTCGATGACGCCGTGGGCCGGGATTTCGACGAAGCCGCTGGCCGTCATCGCGACGCCGCCGGCGACCCTTCCGATCTTTTTCCATCCGACGAGGACGACGCATGACCCACACCCCTCGAGGAGCCCGTCAGCGCTTGCTGGCGCTCTCCTCCCGTCAGCACATCGAGGCCCGCTGGGGCGCACTGGGCGCGTGGCTCGGCGATTTCCCCACGCACCGCTGCGTCCGCGGTCCGGAGACCGGCATGGCGATGCTCAAGGGGCGTACCGGCGGTACCGGCAACGCCTTCCACCTGGGCGAGATGACCCTGACCCGGGCCAGCGTCGCCCTCGACGACGGCACCGTCGGCCACGGCTGGGTGCGCGGTCGCGATCATCGCCACGCCGAACTGATCGCGCTGGCCGATGCCGTCGCCCAGCACGCCGAATGGCAGGAAGCACTCGAGACGCAGCTGCTCGCGCCGCTGGCCGAGGAACTGGCCGAGCGCCAGCGCCGTGACGCCGCCACCGCCGCCGCCACCCGCGTCGACTTCTTCACCCTCGTACGCGGCGAGTGAGTACGGGCGAATGACGATGGAGAAAGTGACGATGGACAAAGAAATGACAGTCAAGACGGAAATGACGAGGGATCTCGTCTGGCCTGGTCTGGCCGACCCCGCCCACGACAGCCAGCGCCTGTTTCGCCAGATTCTCGGCGCCATGTCCGAACCGGGCACGCTGACGACGCTGGCCGTGCCGGCACCGCCCCAGGCGGCGCCGAGTGACGCCCTTGGCGCCGCGCTGTGGGGAGTGATACTGACACTCTGCGATCTCGAGACACGCGTCTGGATCGCCGCCGACCTCGACTCGCCGCCCCTGCGCGAGGCGCTGACCTTCCACACCGGGGCGCGCATCACCGACGACCCGGCGAACGCCGATTTCGCGCTGCTGACCCATGAATCCTTCGATCCACAGACGCCGTTTGCGCTGGGCAGCGACACCTATCCCGACCGCGGCACCACGCTGCTGGTCGCCGTGGAGCGACTGGACAACGCCGGGCCCTTGAGTCTCTCCGGGCCTGGCATCGAGACCACCCGCGCACTCGACATCGGCGATTCCCCCGGCTGCCGGGCGCTGATGGATCGGCTGGCCGCCAACCGCGCCAGTTTCCCGCGGGGTTTGGACATGATCTTCGGCTGCGGCGCGCAGCTGGCGGCAGTGCCCCGCAGCACGCGCGTCGATTCTCGGGAGGTGAACTGATGTACGTTGCCGTCAAGGGAGGCGAGCAGGCCATCGCCAACGCCCACCGCTGGCTGGCCGACCGCCGTCGCGGCGATCGCGATCGCCCGGAACTCGAGGTCGCCCAGATCGGCGATCAGCTGCGCCTGGCCGTCGACCGGGTGATGAGCGAAGCCTCGCTCTATGATCCTGAACTCGCCGCGCTGGCGTTCAAGCAGGCCAGCGGCGATCTCACCGAAGCGGTGTTCCTGCTGCGGGCCTATCGCACCACGCTACCGCGACTGGCGGTCAGCGAGCCGCTCGACACCGCCCGCATGCGCATCGAACGCCGCATCAGCGCCACCTACAAGGACATTCCCGGCGGCCAGATCCTGGGCCCGACCTACGACTACACCCACCGCCTGCTCGATTTCCTCCAGCTGGCCGGCGCCGAGGTACCGCCTGCCGAGACCCGGGACGACGTGACCGACGCCGAGCCATGCCCGCAGATTCTCGAACTGCTCAACGACGAGGGGCTGGTGGAGCAGGAGATCGACGACGGCCGCGAGCCCATGGATATCACCCGCGATCCGCCGGATTACCCGATGGACCGCGCCGCTCGGCTGCAGATGCTGGCCCGTGGCGACGAGGGCTACCTGCTGGCGCTGGGTTACTCCACCCAGCGCGGCTACGGCCGCAACCACCCGTTTGCCGGCGAGATTCGCCTGGGCCAGGTGGAGGTCGAGATCCACGTCGACGAGTGGGACGAGACCATCTGCGTCGGCGAGATCGCGCTGAGCGAGTGCCAGATGATCAACCAGTTCGGCGGCTCGCGCGAGGCCGCACCGCAGTTCACGCGAGGTTACGGCCTCGCCTTCGGCCACAACGAGCGCAAGACCATGGCCATGGCGCTGGTCGACCGCGCCCTGCGCGCCGAGGAGCTGGGCGAGCCGATCATCGGCCCCGCCCAGCAGGCGGAGTTCGTGCTGGCCCACGCCGACAGCGTCGACGCCTCCGGCTTCGTCTCGCATCTGAAGCTGCCGCACTACGTCGACTTCCAGTCCGAGCTCGATCTGCTCAGACGCCTGCGCCGCGAACATGCCGCGCGTCAGGCGGAACTCGACAGCGCTCGTGATACGGCCAGCCCCCAACCGAAGGAGCGTTGATATGGACGGGTACAATTTCGCCTACCTCGACGAACAGACGAAAAGAATGATCCGCCGCGCGCTGCTCAAGGCGGTGGCGATCCCCGGCTACCAGGTGCCGTTCGGCGGCCGCGAGATGCCGATGCCCTATGGCTGGGGCACCGGTGGCGTGCAGCTCACCGCCAGCATTCTGGGCGCCGACGACATTCTCAAGGTGATCGACCAGGGCGCCGACGACACCACCAATGCGGTCAGCATCCGCCACTTCTTCCAGCGTGTCGCCGGCGTCGAGACCACCACCGCGACCACCGCGGCGGATGTGATCCAGACCCGCCACCGGATTCCCGAAACCCCGCTGCGCGCCGGCCAGATTCTGGTGTTCCAGGTGCCGATCCCCGAGCCGCTGCGCTTCATCGAACCCAGCGAGCAGGAGACCCGACTGATGCACGCGCTGGAAGAGTACGGCGTGATGCACGTCAAGCTCTACGAGGACATCGCCCGCTACGGGCATATCGCGACCACCTACGCCTATCCGGTCAAGGTGGACGGTCGCTACGTGATGGACCCGTCGCCGATCCCCAAGTTCGACAACCCCAAGCTCGACGGCAACCCGGCACTGATGCTGTTCGGCGCCGGGCGCGAGAAGCGGCTCTACGCGATCCCGCCCCATACCCGGGTCGAGAGTCTCGACTTCGAGGACCATCCGTTCGAGATCCAGCGCTGGGAGCACAGCTGCGCGCTGTGCGGCAGCGACCGCAGCTATCTCGACGAAGTGATCACCGACGACAAGGGCGGGCGGATGTTCGTCTGCTCCGATACCGACTACTGCCAGACCCGGCGGGGAGAAGTGGCATGAAGAAGCCTCGACTGACACGTCCGGTCCTGCTCGACGTTCAGGACATCACCCGCCTCTACGGCCCCGCCAAGGGCTGCGAGGCGATCGACTTTCGACTGCACGCCGGGGAGGTGCTGGGCATCGTCGGCGAATCCGGCTCCGGCAAGTCGACGCTGTTACGCGTGCTTGCCGGGCTGGAAGCGCCGGATGCCGGGCGCGTGGTCTACCGCCGGCCTTCTAACGAGCCCGAAGCCGCTCGAGCCGGAGAAGGCGTGCTGGATAAGGGAGAGTTGGAGAGGGATGAGGCCGAAATCGACCTCTACGCCATCGGCGAGGCGCGTCGCCGGGCGCTGCTGCGCCTCGAGTGGGGTCTGGTGCATCAGAATCCGCGCGACGGCCTGCGCATGGGCGTTTCCGCCGGGGCCAACATCGGCGAACGGCTCATGGCCCAGGGCCAGCGCCACTACGGCCAGCTCCGCGCCACCGGTCAGGAGTGGATGCGCCAGGTCGAGCTCGATCCCGGGCGCATCGACGATGCCCCGCGCACCTTTTCCGGCGGCATGCAGCAGCGCCTGCAGATCGCCCGCACCCTGGTCACCCGGCCGCGGCTGGTGTTCATGGACGAGCCCACCGGTGGGTTGGACGTCTCGGTCCAGGCGCGGCTGCTGGACATGCTGCGCACGCTGGTGAGAAGCCTCGGCCTCTCGGTGGTGCTGGTGACCCACGATCTCGCCGTGGCGCGTCTGCTCGCCCACCGGCTGATGGTGATGCGCCGCGGTCAGGTGGTGGAGACCGGCCTCACCGATCAGATTCTCGACGACCCGCAGCACGAATATACGCAGCTGCTGGTTTCTTCTGTCCTGACGCCCTGAGGGAGGAATTTCAATGCATTCCATGACGAACGCTCGACCTCGCCTCACGGTGAGCGGGTTGCACAAGCAGTTTCTGCTCCACGGCCAGGGCGGGCTCGAGATCGACGTGATGCGCGATCTCTCGCTGACGCTGCACGCCGGCGAATGCCTGGTCCTGGCCGGGCGCAGCGGTATCGGCAAGAGCACGCTGTTGAAGATGCTTTACGGCGACTACCGCATCGATCAGGGGCGGATCCGGCTGCATTTCGACGACGGCGAACTCGACCTCGAGACACTGCCGGCCTACGCCTGGCACGGCCTGCGCCGCGACGTGATCGGCTATGTCAGCCAGTTTCTGCGGGTGGTGCCGCGGGTCGCCGCCGTCGACGTGGTGATGGAGCCGCTGCTGGCGCGTGGCGCCGACGAAGCCGAGTCGCGCCAGCGGGCCGAGACGCTGCTGGCCCGGCTCAACCTGCCCGAGCGACTGTGGCAGCTGCCGCCCGGCACCTTCTCCGGCGGCGAGCAGCAGCGCGTCAATATCGCCCGCGGCTTCATCGGCGAGCATCCGCTGCTGCTGCTGGACGAGCCCACCGCATCGCTGGACGCCGCCAATCGCGACGTGGTGATCGCGCTGATCCATGAGGCCAAGGCGCGCGGTACCGCCATGCTCGGCATCTTTCACGACGAGGACGTGCGCGAGCGCGTCGCCGACCGCCTGATGCCACTGGATGGCAGCCTGGGCAGCCCAGCCGCCACCAGCCAGTCCTTCCGGGAGAGCCTGTCATGAGCGCACAGGAACAGATTCTGACCCACGCCAGATTGGTGCTCGACGACGAGACGATCGACGGCACCCTGGTGATCCGCGATGGCCGGATCGCCGCCATCGATCACGGTGCGAGCCAGACAGCGGGCGCCATCGACTGCGAGGGCGACCTTGTGCTGCCGGGGCTGGTCGAGCTGCACACCGACAACATGGAGAAGTACTTCCAGCCGCGGCCCAAGGTCGAGTGGCCGAGTCTCCAGGCCGCGCTGGCCCATGATGCCCAGATGGCGGCCAGCGGCATCACCACCGTGTTCGATGCGGTCTCGGTGGGCGATGTCGACGAGCAGAGCATGCGTCACGGCGCACTCGACGAGATGTGCCATGCCCTGTCGCGGATCGCTCGCGACGGTCTGGCGCGGGTCGATCATCGCCTTCACCTGCGCTGCGAGGTGAGCCACCCCAACACGCTGGCGCGGTTCGAAGAGCTGTCGTCATCACCGCTGCTGGGGCTGGTGTCGCTGATGGATCACGCTCCCGGACAGCGCCAATTCGCCAGCCTCGAGGCGTATCGCGTCTACTATCAGGGCAAGTACAAGCTCGACGACGCGGCAATGAATGCCTTCATGGCATCCCAGATCGACAACAGTCAGCGCTACAGCGCCGAGCATCGTCGCGCCATTGCCGCGATCTGTCGCGAGCGCGGTCTGGCGATCGCCAGCCACGACGACGCCACCGTCGAGCATGTCGCCGAAAGTCATGAGTACGGCACCCGGGTCGCGGAGTTTCCCACCACCCGCGAAGCGGCCGAGGCCTCCCACCGGGCCGGCATGGCGGTGATGATGGGCGCGCCCAACGTGGTTCGCGGCGGCTCCCACTCCGGCAATATCGCCGCCGCCGAGCTGGTCGAACTGGGTGTGCTAGATATCCTGTCGTCGGATTACTACCCGGCGGCGCTGCTCGACGCCGTATTCCGGGTTGCAGCGATGGAGAACGACTACGCCTTGCCCCGTGCCGTTGCCACCGCGACCCGCATACCGGCCGAAGCGGTAGGGCTCGGCGATCGCGGGCGGTTGGTGCCGGGGCTGCGCGCCGATCTATTGCGGGTGCGGCTGATCGACGATCATCCCATCCTGAGACGAGTGTGGACCGCCGGTCAGCAGGTTCATTGATGGCGTATTTTCCGAGAGGTCCGAGATGTCGCGTCTGATCTACGTCATGGGCGCCAGCGGCGTCGGCAAGGACAGCCTGCTGCGCGAGCTGGCACGGCGTCGCCCGGACGCGCTGGTGGCGCATCGCTATATCACCCGGGCCAGCAGCGGGGCGGAGAACTGTATCGAACTCTCCCGCGAGGCATTCCACTGGCGCCGCGAGCGGGGGCTGTTCTGCCTTTCTTGGCGCGCGCACGGGCTCGACTACGGCGTCGGCATCGAGATCGAGACGTGGCTGACGGCGGGGCACACGGTGGTGATCAACGGCAGCCGCCGCGCGCTGGTCAAGGCGCACGAGCGATTCGGCGAATCGCTGTTGCCGGTGTTAGTGGTGGCGGACGCCGAGGTGCTGCGCCGGCGTCTGAACGCTCGCGGACGCGAGACGCCGGCCGAGATCGAGGCGCGGCTGGCGCGAAGCTGCGAGGAGGAGGCGCTTTCCGGGGTCGCACGCATCGATAACGGCGGCGAGCTGGCGGAGGGCGTGAAGGCGCTCGAAGCCTGGCTCGATGCCGCACCCGTATCGGACGATCCGGCGTGAAGCTGCGCTTCGCCGGCACCGGCGACAGCGCCCAGGTGCCTTGTTTCGGCTGCGACTGCCCGGCGTGCCAGCGCGCGCGGCTGCTGAGCAACCACCGCCGCGAGCCCTGCGCCGGCGAGATCGAGCTCGATGGGGAGCTGATCCTGATCGACGCCGGGCGCATGGATCTGGCCGCCCGCTGCGAGCGTCAGCGCCCGGCAGCGATTCTGCTCACGCACTATCATGCCGATCATGTGCAGGGGCTTCTGCATCTGCGCTGGGGGCGGGGCGAATCGATTCCGGTCCATGGTCCGAAAGATCCTCAAGGCTGCGCCGACCTGCACAGGAACCCCGGCATTCTCGACTTCCAGCCCGGCCTCAAGCCGTTTCGGCCTCTGGTGCTGGGCCGGCTCGAGGTCACGCCGCTGCCGCTCAATCACAGCAAGCCGACGCTGGGCTATGCGATCGAAGACGGCGTCAATCGGGTCGCCTGGCTGTGCGATACCGTGGGCCTGCCCGGCGCCACCGAGCGCTTCCTGACCCAATGGCAGCCTCACGGCGTGGTGATCGACGCCACTCATCCCGACGCTTATGACTCCCCGAATCCGGAGTCTCGCGCCGCGCCCCGCAATCACAACAACGTCGCCATGGCGCTGGAGATCATCGAACGTCTAGGCCCTTCTCGGGCCTGGCTGACCCATATCAGTCACGAGCTGGATGCCGACTTCATGGCGACTTCCCGAATCCTGCCGGCAGGCGTCGAGATGGCTTGTGACAACCTGGAGATTCCGTTCTGAACGCAGGTTCAAGGAGCGCTACCACCGCCAGCCAGCGTTCGATAGTGCGAGCCGCCGCCGCCGAGCTGCGATTCCACCAGGGCCAGATGGTCGAAACGCCAGCGGATCCGGGTGGACAGCCGTGAAACCGTGGCCGCGTGGTCGGCCTGGCGAACCAGGCTGACGTGCGGGGTGAATTCACGTTGCGGTGAGGTAAAACCGTGACGGCCCAGCGCCCGCCAGAGTTCGGCGTTGAGCGTCGTGAGTTCGGCATTGGGTGTCCGGCTGCCGGCCCAGACGATGCGGGGCTGGGGGAAATGGCCGAGTCGATCCAGCGTCCACTCGCCGTCTAGCGTCGGCCACGCTCGGGTCAGATCGACGAGCGCCTCCAGCCGCGAGGCATCGACGCCGCCCAGAAACGCCAGCGTGATATGCATGTTCTCCGCCGGCAGCGGATAACCGCCGCATTGCGGTGCCAGGCGTTCAGCTTCCGCAGCGAGAGCCCGACGACTGGTGTCGTCGGGCCACAGGGAGAAGAAGAGTCGGCGCGGAACGGTCACAATGTCGGCTCCCGGTGGCGTTGCCAGCAGGGTGACGCATCAGCCCTTCCTTGCCAACGGGTTGGCGGCTCCCGATCAGGCAGGATCGCTGTGCGGCCGGTGATCCTCGCCTTCCATCGTCGAGCCGTGATCCTGGCTGAGCGGACCGGCCAGCTTGCGCAGCGCCACGTAGAAGACTGGCGTCAGGAACAGGCCGAACAGGGTCACGCCGAGCATCCCGGCGAACACCGCGATGCCCAGGGCCTGGCGTACTTCGGCGCCGGCGCCGTGTCCCAGCGCCAGCGGTATCACCGCGGCGGTGAAGGTGATCGAGGTCATGATGATCGGGCGCAGCCGCAGCCGACAGGCTTCCAGTGCCGCTTCCACCACGCTGCGACCCTGGAACTCGAGCTCGCGGGCGAATTCGACGATCAGGATGGCGTTCTTGCAGGCCAGCCCGATCAGCACCACCAGCCCCACCTGGACGAAGACGTTGGTATCGCCGCCGGAGATCCTGACGCCGACCAGCGCCGACAGCAGACACATCGGCACGATCAGGATCACCGCCAGCGGCAACGTCCAGCTCTCGTAGAGCGCGGCCAGCACCAGGAACACCAGCAGCACCGCCAGCGGGAACACCACCAGCGCGGCATTGCCCTGGGTGAACTGCTGATAACTCAAATCGGTCCATTCGAAGTCGATGCCATCTGGCAGCACGCGCTCGCCGATATCGGACAGAACGCTCATCGCCTGAGGCGAGGAGAGCACCCGAGGATCGGCTTCGCCGGCCAGATCCGCCGCCGGGTAGCCGTTGAAGCGCAGCACCGGATCGGGGCCGAAGCTCTGGTGGATATCGATCATCGAGCCGATCGGCACCATCTCGCCCTGGGCGTTGCGGGTGCGCAGCCGGGCGATATCCTCGACGCTGTCGCGATAGGGGGCGTCGGCCTGGGCGATCACCTGCCAGGTACGGCCGAAATTGTTGAAATCGTTGACGTAAGTGGAGCCAAGATAGGTCTGCAGGGTATCGAACAGGTCGCTCACCGCCACGCCCTGGGTCTTCGCCTTGAGTCGGTCCACCTCGGCGTCGAGCTGGGGCACGTTGGCCTGGTAGCTGGTGATCGGATAGCTCATCCCCGGCGTCTGCACCACCGCGCCCTGGAAGGCGGTCACCGCCTCCTGCAGCGGGCCGTAGCCGAGGCCGCCGCGATCCTCGATGAACAGCTGATAGCCGGAGCCGTTGCCGAGACCCAGGATCGGCGGCGGCATGAACGAGAACGCGATGCCGTCCTTGAGACCGCTGATCTTGCCGGCGATCTCGGCGTTGATCTCCGCCGCGGTGCGGGTGCGCTGATCGAAGGGCTTCAGGGTCAAAAACGCCAGCCCGGTGTTGGCGGTGTTGGTGAACTGCAGCGCGTTGAGGCCGGGGAACGAGATGGCGTGTTCGACGCCGTCGGTCTCCATGGCGATATCCACCACCTGGCGCAGCAGGTCATCGGTACGATCCAGCGAGGCGCCCTCCGGCAGCTTCACGCCGGCGATCAGGTACATCTTGTCCTGGACCGGGATGAACCCCGGCGGCACCAGCTTGAACAGATAGCCGGTAGTGCCGAGCAGGACCAGGTAGACCACGAATACCGCGCCACGCCGGCGCAGGCTGCCCGAGACCACGCCCTGGTAGCGATTGGAGCTGGCGTTGAAGAAGCGGTTGAACGGCCGGAACAGCCAGCCGAACAGGAAGTCGATCACCCGGGTCAGACGATCCCTGGGCGCGTCGTGGGGCTTGAGCAGCATCGCCGCCAGGGCCGGTGACAAGGTCAGCGAGTTGATCGTCGAGATCACCGTCGAGATGGCGATGGTCACCGCGAACTGGCGGTAGAACTGGCCGGTCACCCCGGAGAGGAACGCCATCGGCACGAACACCGCGCACAGCACCAGGCCGATGGCGACGATCGGCCCGGACACCTCGCGCATCGCCTGGTGAGCGGCGGCCCGCGGTGCCAGCCCCTGGCCGATGTTGCGCTCCACGTTCTCCACCACCACGATGGCGTCGTCGACGACGATGCCGATGGCGAGGACCAGCCCGAACAGGGTCAGGGTGTTGATCGAATATCCCAGCAGCAACAGCACCGCGAAGGTACCCACCACCGAGACCGGCACCGCCAGCAGCGGAATCAGCGAGGCGCGCCAGGTCTGCAGGAACAGCGTCACCACCAGCACCACCAGCAGTATCGCCTCCAGCAGGGTCTGGATCACCGAGCGGATCGAGTCGGTGACGAACAGGGTGGTGTCGTAGACGGTGCGATACTCCACCCCCGGCGGGAACTGGGTGGCCAGCTCGTCCATGGTTCGGATCACCTGGTCGCGGATCTGCAGGGCGTTGGCGCCGGGCGACTGGAAGATGCCGATCGCCACCGCATCCTTGCCGTCGAGGCTGGCGCGCAGGGTGTAGTCGCCCGCGCCCATCTCGAGCCGAGCGACATCGCGAAGCCGCAGGACTTCGCCATCCTCGCCGACGTTGAGCACGATGTTGCCGAACTCCTGCTCGGTGGACAGGCGGCCCTTGGCGTTGATCAGGGTGAGGAAGTCGCTGTGGGGCATCGGCTCGGCGCCGATCTGGCCGGCGGAGACCTGGACGTTCTGTTCGCGCATGGCGTCGACCACGTCGCCGGCGGTGAGGCCGTGGGAAGCGATGCGATCGGGGTCCAGCCAGGCGCGCATGGCGTAATCGCCGCCGCCGAACAGCTGCGCCTCGCCGACGCCGGAGATCTTCGCCAGCTGGTCGCGCACGTGCAGGCGGGCGTAGTTGCGCAGGTAGAGGGTATCGTAGCTGTCATCCGGCGAGACCAGGTGCACCACCATCAGGAAGGTGGGGGACTGCTTCTGGGTGGTCACGCCCTGTCGCCTCACCGCTTCCGGCAACCGCGCCAGCGCCTGGCTGACCCGGTTCTGGACGCGCACGGTGGCCTGTTCGGGATCCGTCCCGGGCTGGAAGGTGATGGTCATCTGCAAGACGCCATCGGAGCCGGCCACGGACTTGTAGTACATCATGTCCTCGACGCCGGTGATCGCCTCCTCCAGCGGCGTCGCCACGGTTTCCGCGATCTCCTTGGGGTTGGCACCCGGGTAGGTGGTGCGCACCAGCACCGAGGGCGGCACCACCTCCGGGTACTCGCCGATCGGCAGATTGGGGATGGAGATCACCCCCACCGCGAAGATGACGATGGAGAGCACCGCCGCGAAGATCGGCCGGTCGACGAAAAAGCGGGAAAAATTCATGACAGAGGCTCCTGGGCGGCGGGGACGATGCCCGCCGCGTCTTGTCATTCAGAGGAGAGAAGGGCTTCAGGAAGCGTTGGGTGGATCGCCGTGCGGCGCCGCCTCAGGATCGAGTGGCAACAGCGTTGCCCACGCCCGCCTCGCGCATGGCGATCGGGTTGGGCGTGACCGGCATGCCGGGGGCGAACACCTTCTGGGTACCGTTGACGATCACTCGCTCACCGGCCTTCAGCCCGTCGCGGATCACCACCAGCTCTCCCACCTCGCGGCCGAGCTCCACCTGACGGGGCGTCACCGTGTTGTCGTCGCCGACCACGTAGACGAAGCGACGGTTCTGATTGGCGAGCACTGCCTTGCGGTTGATCAGCATCGCCTCGCTGAGGTTGGCGACGGGCATCTCCACCCGCGCGAACTGGCCGGGCCTGAAGGCGCCATCCGGGTTGGGCAGGACGGCGCGATAGCGCAGCGTGCCGGTGTCGGCGTTGATCTGGTTGTCGACGAAATCCAGCTGTCCCTGGTGGGGGAAGCCCGTCTCGCCGGTCAGGCCGATATGTAGCGTCATGGTCTCGCCCCGGGCCAGCAGCGTCTGCGCTCCCAGTGCTTCGGATTCGTTGCTGTCGAAGTAGACGTACAAGGGATCCACCGACACCAGCGTGGTCAGCACCGACTGGTCGGCGCTGGCGAGATTGCCCTTGGTGACCATGGCTCGCCCGGTGCGACCCGTTACCGGCGCGGTGACCCGGGTGTACTGCAGTTCCAGTTCGGCACTGGTCAGCGCGGCCTCGGCCTCGGCTTCCTGCGCCCGGGCATTGAGCGCCGCCGCCTTGCGCTGGTCGTACTGCTCCCGGGAGATGGCCTGTCGGCCGATCAGGGTGTTGGCCCGGCCGGCTTCCACCTCGGCGAGTTGACGCTGGCTGCGTGCCTGCGCCAGTGATGCCTTGGCGGCCTGGACACGAGCCTCGTAGGGGCGGGGATCGATACGGAACAGCAGGTCGCCGGCCTCGACCAGCTCTCCTTCCTCGAAGGCCACCTCGTCGATATAGCCGCTCACCCGTGGCCGGACCTGCACGGTCTGCGGCGAGGCCACGCGGCCGGTAAAGGTCTCCCGCAGGGTGACCGGTTCCACCAGCACCGCTGCCACGTCGACTTCCGGCGGCGGCGGCGCACTGGCGGAGTCTGCCTCGCCATGGGCATCGCAGCCGGCCAGCAGCGCGATGACGAGCAGTACCCCCAGGCCGCGAGTCAGACCCGTTTTCGACGGACGCTTCTGGTCGGACTTGTTCATTGCTGGGCTCCCTTGTTTCGTTCCCGATCATCGATCCCTTGCCACATCGCCCACGGCGATCGCCCTGGCGGGCGACGTCGAGCCGGTGTCGAGGGTTGGCGACCGACGACGCCGAGAGAGGCCGTCGATCAACCGATGAAGACGAGGAGAGCGGTGCCGGTCGATACGCGCCGCCTCTCGCAAGACGGCGAGTGCCGACATGGGATCATGGATCGCCAATGTACGGTTTCGCCGCGAGCGGGCGTTATCGATTTCCTCCGCGTTGATTGCCTGATCCTGTCAATATCGCTATTTCATGATGAAAGACACTCATTGCTTCTGCAGGCCATCGCGGATCTTTGGGCTAGCTTGCCCGTTCCTTCAAAGGTCTTGCCCAATCCTGCATAAGTCGCCAAATCGTCATAAAAGCCCCGTTATGACGGCATATACTCACGATTCATCCAAGATCGGGAATTTGCGATCCATGAGGGGGTGGAAACGTGAGTGTCGTACAACCTGTTTTCCAAACGCTAGATGACGAACTCGCCCAATTGGCGAAAACTCTAGCCCGTCAGATTCAGAAGTGGGCGCCGGAAGAGGGTCTGACGCCGACATCGGTGCCAGGGCTGGAGCTGGTGCGCGCCAACTCGTCGCTCACCAATTGTATCGGCTCGACGGTCTACGACCCTTCGCTCTGCCTGATCGCGCAGGGGAACAAGACGGTATGGCTGGGGGATCGGGAGATCGATTATGGACCGCTGAGCTGTATGGTGTCGGCGGTGCATCTGCCGGTACTGGGCAAGGTGACCAAAGCCTCGGCGGAAAGGCCCTACCTGGGTCTGAAGCTCGCCGTCGACGCCCAGGAGATTACCGCTCTGGTGCTGGAGCTGGGTGAAGGACTGGGTGAGATGGAGACGCGGGAGTGTGCCGAGACGGCTTGCGGCCTGAGTCGCGTGCAGGCCGAGAAGGGGCTGGTGGAAGCCATGCTGCGGCTGGTGAACCTGCTCGATTCACCCCAGGACATTCGCATTCTCGCACCGCTGGTGCGGCGCGAGATCTTCTACCGTGCGCTGATCGGCGAGATCGGCCTGCACATGCGCAAGTTCGCGGTGGCCGACACCCAGACCCATCGCATCTCGAAGGTGATCGCGGCACTCAAGGATCGCTTCACCGAGCCGCTGCGCGTTCGCGAGCTGGCGGAGATGGTGAACATGAGCGAGTCGTCGCTGTTCCACAGCTTCAAGCAGGTCACCCGGATGTCGCCGGTGCAGTTCCAGAAAAAGCTGCGACTCCACGAAGCACGCAGGTTGATGCTGACCGAAGGGATGGAGGCGGCCACCGCCAGTTTCCGCGTGGGATACGGCAGTCCATCCCACTTCAGCCGCGAGTACAGCCGCCTGTTCGGGGTGCCGCCCCGCACCGACGTGAGCAAGCTGCGCGGCGAGCTGCCGCAGACTGCTCGCGCCTGATCGCTCGCCCAGGTCGGCGCTGATCGAGTCGCGGACTCAGTCGCCGATGACCATGACCGCTTCGGCCTCGACCTGGCTGCCCTTGGGAAGCTGCCTGACGCCCACCGCAGCACGAGCCGGGAACGGCGACTGGAAGAACTCCTCCATCACCTTGTTGACCACGGCGAAGTTGTCGAGGTCGGTCAGGTAGAGGTTGAGCTTGACGATGTCCTGTAGCGAGCCGGCAGCTTCCTGGCACACGGCGGCCAGGTTGGTGAAGACCTGGCGCGCCTGGGCTTCGAACTCCTGGGAGACCAGCTCCATGGTCTTGGGATCGAGCGGAATCTGACCCGAGAGATAGACGGTGTTGCCCGACTTGATCGCCTGGGAATAGGGGCCGATGGCGGCCGGGGCGTTGTCGGTATTGATAACGGCTTTGTTGCTCATGGCGTACCCTCCAGCATCATATAAATGTCTGCGTGCTTCCGGTTGACTCGAAACCTGCGGTTTCTCGCCCCTTCGGGGCCGTCCTTCGGACGTTCTCTCCGCTTCGCTTCGAGTCTGTGCTCCGTGCGTTTCATCCCGCTCGCCGATTTACTCAGCGTTACTTACATCCAAACCGCTTTTCGGCGGTTTTGCTGTTCATGGCCGGGGCCATAACGAAAAAAACGTCGCCCCGCCGTGATTGGCCACGGCGGGGCAACGATCCTGCAATTAGTTTCGGGCGCGAACGATGCGGCCGATATGGTTCAGATTGCGCAGGCGCTTGATGATGCGCGCCAGATGAACGCGCCCCTTGACCAGAATGGTCAGGTTGACGATCGAGAGCCTGGCGTCGCGCTCCTCGATCCCGATGCGCTCGATATTGGCGTCGGCATCGGTGATCAGGCTGGCCAGTTCGGCGATCAGGCCGCGCCGGGTCTCGACCTCGATCCGCAGCGGTACCGGGAAATCCTGATCGATCTGCTTCGACCAGGTCAACGAGACCAGCTTGTCGGGATCGTCGCGCAACTCGTCGAGGTTACCACATTCGTGACGGTGGACGACGATCCCCTTGCCGATGGACAGATGGCCGATGACCGGATCCCCCGGTAGCGGGTGGCAGCAGCGGGCGAAGCTGATCGCCATGCTCTCGGAGCCGTTGATCACGATCGGACCGTTGTGCGGGGAATCCCCCAGCAGCCGCTCCAGGGAGCCATCGCCCGCTCCGGCGTCCACATCCGTGGTGAGCTCCTTCGCGACCAGGCGTCGCGCCGTGGCATGCGCCAGGCGGGTGCCGAGGCCGATGGTCTCGAGCAGATCGTCCTCGGTCTTGAGATCCAGCTCGTCCAGCAGTGCCGAGAGTCGCTCCGGCGGCAGCTTGTCCAGGCTGGTCTCGAAGCTGCCCAGCGCCCGGTTGAGCAGGCGGCGTCCCAGCTGGATCGCCTCGCTGCGCTGCTGGCTCTTCAGCGCATGGCGAATCGCCGAGCGCGCCTTGGCGGTGATCACGAAATTGAGCCAGGCGAGATTGGGGCGCGCGCCGGGGGCGGTGATGATCTCGAGCGTCTGGCCGCTCTCCAGCGGCGTCGACAGCGGCGCGAGATGACGATCGATGCGGCAGGCGATGCAGCTGTTGCCGATGTCGGTGTGCACGCTGTAGGCGAAGTCGACCGCCGTGGCCCCTTGCGGCAACTCCATGATGTCGCCTTTGGGGGTGAAGATGTAGACATCGTCCGGGAAAAGGTCGTTCTTGACGTGCTCGATGAACTCCAGCGAATCGCCGGCATGACGCTGCATCTCGAGCAGGCCGCGGACCCACTCGCGGGCACGGGCATGGCTGCCGGCGGCAATCGGGCGTTCGGTCTGGCCGGCCTTGTAGAGCCAGTGGGCGGCGATGCCGTTGTTGGCCATCGCCTCCATCTCGCGGGTGCGGATCTGCACCTCGATCGGCATGCCGCTGGGGCCGAACAGGGTGGTGTGCAGACTCTGGTAGCCGTTGGCCTTGGGGATCGCGATGTAGTCCTTGAAGCGCCCCGGTACCGGCTTGTAGAGGTTGTGCACCGCGCCCAGCACGCGATAGCAGTTGTCGACGCTGTCGGTGATGATGCGGAAACCGAACACGTCCATGATCTCGGCAAACGGTTTGCGCTGGTCGTGCATCTTGCGGTAGATCGACAGCAGGTGCTTCTGGCGTCCCACCACGCTGCCGGTCAGGTCGTCCTCGTCGAGGCGGCGCTGCAGGCTGGTCTGGATCTGGCGCATGGTCGAGCGGCGGTTGCCGCGGGCGCTGGCCACCGCGCGCTTGATGCGCTCGGACCGCATCGGGTGGATCGCCTGGAACGACAGATCCTCGAGCTCGACGCGAATGGTGTTGATCCCCAAGCGTCCGGCGATGCGGGCATAGATTTCCAGGGTTTCGCGGGCGATGCGGCGCTTCTTGTCCGGGCGCAGCGCACCCAGCGTGCGCATGTTGTGCAGGCGGTCGGCGAGCTTGACGATGATCACTCGGATATCCCGGGACATCGCCATCACCATCTTCTGGAAATTCTCGGCCTGGGCGACCGCCTTGTCCTCGAAGGTGATCTGGGTCAGCTTCGAGACGCCGTCGACCAGTTCCGCCACGGCCTCGCCGAACTGCGCTTCCAGCGCCTCCCGGGAGACGCTGGTGTCTTCGATGACATCGTGCAGCATGGCGGCCATCAGGCTCTGATGGTCCATGTGCATGTTGGCGAGGATATTGGCGACGGCGAGCGGATGGGTGACGTAGGGCTCGCCGGAGCGGCGCTGCTGGCCGTCGTGGGCCTGTTCGGCATAGTAGAAGGCGCGTTTGACCTGCTGAATCTCGTCGTCGGGGAGATAGCCGCCGAGGCGATCGGCCAGGTCATCGATGGTGAACATGCGGCGCGCCTATTTTTTCGTTAACGACCCGTTTTTCATTGTCCGTCCGGCAACCGGCTCCATGGGGATCACGCCAACGGTCCGGTAGCCCTCGGTCATGCCAGGAGGCTGGCTCAGATGTCGTATTCCTGGGTCGGCTCGGGGCGCGGGCGCGGCGGCGCGGCTTCGACCGGCTCGTCGAGAATACTGTCGCCGATCTGGCCGGTGGCGATTTCGCGCAGTGCCATGACGGTCGGCTTGTCGTTTTCCCACGGCAGCAGCGCATCGCGGGAGCCGCGCGCGAGCTGGCGGGCGCGTTGGGACGAGATCATTACCAGCTTGAAACGGTTCTCGATGTGGTCCAGACAATCTTCGACGGTCACTCGTGCCATGAGGGTAGCCCTGCCAGAAATGGGTGAACGCGCCCCGGATTGCGGGGTCTGCGGGACCGAGCAGTCTACTGGAGTCGCGCGTTGTCTGACAAGAGTCCTCAACGCGTGGCAAGAGCGCGCAACGACCGGCAGCAGCCCGCCGGTGGCGGTTCAGTCGAGGCCGTTCAGCAGCTCGTCGAGCAGCGTCGCATGACGTGCCCGCATCTTGTCGAGGCGCGACCGGCGTGCATGAACGATGCACTCGAGCTCGGTCAGGGCGTGCTCGAAAGTGTCGTTGATGATGACATGCCCGTACTCGTCGTAATGCGACATCTCGCTGACCGCGTCACGCATGCGCCGTTCGATCACTGCCTCGTCGTCGGTGCCCCGCCCGGAAAGCCGCTCGCGCAGCGCTTCCCGCGACGGTGGCAGGATGAAGATCGACTCCGCGTCCGGTGCCTGCTCGCGAACCTGCCGGGCGCCCTGCCAGTCGATTTCCAGAATCACGTCTTCGCCCACGGCAAGGCGCTTCTCGACCTCGACCCGCGAGGTGCCGTAGTGGCGGTCGAAGACCCAGGCGTGCTCGAAGAATTCACCGCGCTCGACCATCGCCTCGAACCCGGGCTGATCGACGAAGTGGTAGTTGACGCCGTCCTGCTCGCCGGGGCGCATCGCCCGCGTGGTATGGGAAACCGAGACGCCGATGCCCGCGTTGCGCTGGAGCAGGGCGCGGACCAGGCTGGTCTTGCCGGCACCGGAGGGTGCGGAAATGATGTAGAGCGTGCCGACTGCCGGCGCGGCGTTGGCGTGCGGTGCGGAAGTACTTTGCGACATGGCGAGACGGCCGTGAGGAAGTGCGTGAAGCGGCTCAGTATGCCATGAATCGAAGCGATTGGGGCGGCCCGGCGCGTCGGGTCGTGCGCTAGAATGGTGGCGGACCGCGAGTTTCGCCCGGCGTCGGGTTCGCGATCTCGCCGGCGCTCGAGATCGCACGACGACGCCCAACCCGATTCATCTCCGAAGGAATTCCATGGCCTCTTCACAGCATGCCGCGACCGGCAGCCCGGTCGCCTTCATCGGTGCCGCGTTCGCCTTCTTGCTTACCATGATCGGCACCACCATGCCGACGCCGCTCTATCCGATCTATCAGCAGCAGTTCGGCTTCTCCCAGCTGACGATCACGATCATCTTCGCGGTCTACGCCGCCGGCGTGATGGGCGCGCTGCTGCTGACCGGACGCTGGTCGGATCAGTTGGGGCGGCGTCCGATGCTGTTCGCTGGTCTGGCCGCCTCGGCGTTGAGCGACGTGGTGTTCTGGCATGCCGGCGGTCTCGGCATGATCCTGACCGGCCGCGTGCTGTCCGGTATCTCGGCCGGCATCTTCACCGGTACCGCCACCGTCGCGGTGATGGAGCTGGTGCCCGACGCCTGGAAGCGGATCGGCCCGCTGGTTGCCACCGCGGCCAACATGGGCGGGCTGGGGTTGGGGCCGATGCTCGCCGGGGTGCTGGCGGTGGCGTTCCCGATGCCGTTGATCCTTCCCTACGTCGTCCACCTGGCCCTGGTCCTGCTGGCCGTGCTCTGCCTCTGGCGGGCGCCCGAGACGGTGGATCGACCGGCGCGGATACGGCTGAGCGTGCAGCGGCTCGGCGTGCCCGAAGGGGTCCGCAGCGTTTTCGTCCCCGCGGCGATTGCCGCTTTTGCCGGCTTCATGGTGTGCGGTTTTGCGACCTCGGTGACGCCGGCCTTTCTCGGCAGGGAACTTGACCATCACAACCCGGCGCTGATCGGCTTCGTGGCCGGGCTGCTCTTCATCGCCTCCACCCTGGGGCAGATGGTGCAGGACAAGTTGCCCGAGGCCCGGCGTCTGCCGATCGGCTGCGGCGTCTTGCTGATCGGCGTGCTGTTGATCGCCTGGGGCATCGGCGCGAAGACGTTGACGGGGTTCATCGCCGGCCCTGTCGTCGCCGGCATCGGCCAAGGCATCGCCTTCCGTGCCGGGTTGGGCGCCATCGCGGCGGCAAGCCCGGCGGAGCACAAGGCATCGGTGGTCTCGACCTTCTTCGTGGTGGCCTACATCGCCATCTCGCTGCCGGTGATCGGCATCGGCGTGGTGGCTTCCGTCATCAGCCTCCAACTGACCGGGCTGCTGTTCGCGCTGCTGGTGGCACTGCTCTGCTGCGTGGCGCTGGCCATGCTGCTGCGGCCGTCGCGTCAGGGTGAATCGTCGGACGCCTGATCAGCCTGAGCGACAGGCTCTGGTATCATGAGCGCCGATTCGTTCCACCGACTGCCAGGAGTTCCCGATGACTGCTTCGCCCGACACGCTTCGCATCCGCCGCCCCGACGACTGGCACCTGCATCTGCGTGACGGCGAGGTGCTCGAGACGGTGCTGCCCTATACCAGCCGCACGTTTGCCCGCGCCATCGTGATGCCCAATCTGGTGCCGCCGGTGACCACGATCGAGGCGGCCAGCGCCTACCGCGAGCGGATCGTGGCGGCGACTCCCGCCGGCCACGACTTCACCCCGCTGATGACCTGCTATCTCAATGAGAGCGTCTCCCGCGAGACGCTGGAGCGCGGCCACGCCGACGGCCTGTTCACCGCCGCCAAGCTCTACCCGGCCAACGCCACCACCAACTCCCAGCACGGCGTCAAGCGCATCACCGACGTCTACCCGCTGCTGGAAGTGATGCAGCGGATCGGCATGCCGCTGCTGGTGCATGGCGAAGTGACGCGTGGCGAGATCGATATCTTCGATCGCGAGAAGCACTTCATCGACGAGGTGATGACCGACATTCGCCGCCAGTTCCCGGCGCTCAAGGTGGTGTTCGAGCACATCACCACCCGGGACGCCGCCCAGTTCGTGCTGGAAGGCGACGAATTCCTGGGCGCCACGCTGACCCCCCAGCATCTGGCCCAGAACCGCAACGACATGCTGGTCGGCGGCATTCGCCCGCATCTCTACTGCCTGCCGATCCTGAAGCGCCAGGAGCATCAGCAGGCGCTGCGCCAGGCCGTTGCCAGCGGTCACCCGCGCTTCTTCCTGGGTACCGATTCCGCCCCCCACGTCACCGCCGCCAAGGAGACCGCCTGTGGCTGCGCCGGGGTGTTCAACGCCGAAGCGGCGCTCTCGGTCTATGCCGACGTGTTCGAGCAGGAAGGCGCGCTCCAGCACTTCGAAGCGTTCTGTTCCGAGAACGGCCCCCGTTTCTACGGCCTGCCGCTCAACGAAAGTCATGTCACCCTGACGCGCCAGCCGACACCGGTCGCCGAATCGGTGGGCGAAGGCGACAATACCTTCGTGCCCTACAAGGCCGGCGAATCGCTGAGCTGGTCGGTGGCACGGGATTGAAAGCGTGAAAAGCGGATCGCCAAACAAGGGTATACATGGCAAAACCTCGATGTGGCTGATGGAAGGAGCGAGGTGCGGTGACAGCGTTCAGGTGTCGATGGTGAATCCGGCATCCCGCGCCAACTGGTGCAGGTTGCGATAGCCCAGGCGGGCGTAGGTCAGCGGATGCGCCACTTCCGGGTCCTGCTCGGCCTCGACCACCAGCCAGCCCGCGTAACCGGCTTCGCGCAGATGGGTCAGGGTGGGTAGGAAATCGACGTCCCCGTCGCCGGGTACGGTGAACAGGCCGTCTAGCACGCCGTCGAGGAAGCTCTTGTCGCGGTTGCGGACGTCGTCGAGGACCACCCGGCGCACGTCCTTGCAGTGGACATGGTGGATGCGCCCGGCGTAGCGGCGGGCCACCGCCAGCGGATCGCCACCGGCACCATACAAATGACCCAGGTCGAGCAGCAGCCCCACCGACTCGGGTGTGTTGTCGAGTAGCCGTTCGACCTCTGCCTGGCTCTCGACCAGGGTGCCCAGGTGGTGGTGATAGACCAGTTGCATGCCCTGGGCGGCGAGATAGTCGCCGACTTCGGCCAGCCCCTGGCACAACCGCTGCCACTCCGACTCGTCGAGCAGCGGGCGCTGCGACAGCGGGCGCGAGGCATCACCGTGGATGCAGCGGGTCACTTCACAGTAGACCATCACCGATGCGCCACCGGCCCTGAGCAGGGCGAGATGGTCCTGCAGCGCCTCGATCTCTGCCTGGGGACCGCGCTCCAGGATGCGGCTGGAGTACCAGCCGGAGACCAGCGCCAACTCGTGGGCGCCCAGAGCGGCGTTCAGCGCCTCGGGCGCGCGCGGGAACTTCTGGCCCAGTTCGAAGCCGGCGAAGCCCGCCTCGCGCCCCTCGCGCAGGCAGGTCTCGAGCGGGGTATCCCCGCCCAGGCTGGGCAGGTCGTCGTTGGTCCAGGTCAGCGGGTTGATGCCTAAACGTACGCTCATGGTGAACTCCATGTCGTTCGGCCCGTCGCCTGTGGCGGGCCGAAGGGTCGATGTCGAAACGGCGCTCAGCGGTTGTGCCACTGGCGCGTCTTGTGTTCCTCGTAGCGGTGGCGGGCCTCGCCCACCTCCTCGCGTGCGGAGACCTCGGCGACGGCCACGTCCCACCACGCGCCGCCTTCCTCGGTGGTCGCCAGCGGATCGGTGTCCAGCGCGATCACGTAGCTGATCGGCGAGGCCTTGGCCCGCGTCAGCGCCGCCTCCAGTTCGGGAATGCCGGAGACCGTCTCCGAGCGGGCGCCGAGGGCCGCGGCATGGGCGGCGAAGTCGATCCTTGGGGCGCCTTCGGCGGTGCCGAGGCAGTCGTCGAGCAGGTTATTGAAGCCGGGGCCGCCGCAGGCCTGCTGCAGACGATGGATGCAGCCGAAGCCGCGGTTGTCGAGCACCACGGCGATGATCTTGTGGCCTAGCATTACAGAGGTCGCGATCTCCGAATTGAGCATCAGGTAGGCGCCGTCGCCGACCATCACGAAGACGTTGGACGCGGGACTGGCCATCTTGGTGCCGATCCCGCCGGCCAGCTCGTAGCCCATGCAGGAGTAGCCGTACTCCAGGTGATAGCCGCGAGGGTGGCGGGTGCGCCACAGCTTGTGCAGTTCGCCGGGCAGGCCACCGGCGGCGGCGACCACGATGTCGCGCTCGCCGGCGGCGCGGTTGACGGCACCGATCACCTCGGCGTCGCTGGGCAGGTCCGTACCGCGATCGCGCGTCGCGAGCTCGACGCTGCGGTTCCAGGCCTTGCGCAGGTGGGCGGCGCGTTCGATCCAGGCCGGCGCCGGCTGCCAGTCGTCGAGCCCTTCGGCGAGGGCCGGCAGGGTCAACGCGGCATCGCCGACCACCGCCTGGCCGTGATGCTTGATCGCGTCGAAGGCGGCGACATTGAGGCTGACCAGCCGCGCCCGGGGCGAGATCAGCGCCCGCGAGCCGGAAGTGAAATCGCCCAGCCGCGTGCCCACGGCGAGGATCAGGTCGGCCTCCTCGGCCAGCGCATTGGCGGCGGCGGAACCGGTGACGCCGATGCTGCCCAGGTTGTGGGCGTGATCCCACGGTAGCGCCCCCTTGCCGGCCTGGGTCTCGCCCACCGGCAGCCGGTAGCGTTCGACCAGCGCGGCCAGGGCGTCGCGGGCGCCGGCATAGTGGACGCCGCCACCGGCGATCACCAGCGGCTGGCGAGCCTCGCGGAGCAGAGCGATGGCACTGGCCAGTTCGTCGGCATCGGCGGCCTGGCGCCGGGGCCGGTGCACCTTCTCGACAAACAGTCGTCGGGGGAAGTCGTAGGCCATGGTCTGCACGTCCTGGGGCAGCGCCAGCGTCACCGGGCCGCACTCGACGGGGTCGGTGAGCACGCGCAGCGCCTGGGGCAGCGCGGTCAGCAACTGCTCGGGCCGGGTGATGCGGTCGAAGAAGCGGCTGACCGGCTTGAAGCAGTCGTTGCTGGTCAGGGTGTGGTCGTGGAAGTTCTCGACCTGCTGCAGCACCGGATCCGGCAACCGGGTGGCGAAGGTGTCGCCGGGCAGGAACAGCACCGGCAGGCGGTTGACGTGAGCCACGGCACAGGCGGTGACCATGTTGGTCGAGCCGGGGCCGGCGGAGGCGGTGCAGACCATCATCCGACGTCGCTCCAGGGTCTTGGTGTAGGCGATGGCGGCGTGGGCCATCGCCTGCTCGTTGTGGGCGCGGTAGGTCGGCAACTGCTCGCGGGCCTGGTAGAGCGCCTCGCCCAGCCCGGCCACGTTGCCGTGGCCGAAGATCGCCCAGCAGCCGGCGAACAGCGGCAAAATCTCGCCATCCAGCTCTACCTTCTGGGCATTCAGGTAACGCACCACGGCCTGGGCCATGGTCAGTCTGAGGCTGTCGCTCATGACACACTCTCCTTTTCGGGCCGAGCGGCACGCAGGCGCCTCCAGGTCCGGATCAGTTCGGCGTAGTTGCTCGCCACCCGCTCGATCAGCCCGGCATCGTCGATGTCGCCGGCCAGCCACGCCCGGCTGGCGGCGGAGAACAGGGTGCGGCCGACGGTGAAGCCCTTGCACCAGTCATGATGGGCGGCGGTGGAAAAGCCGTGCTTCATCGCTTCCATGGGCGCGTCGAGGCCCAGCAGCACCACCCCGCGGCAGTGCGGATCCTGGCTCTCTATCACCGTGCTGACGGCTTCCCAGGCGGAGGCCGACATCGACGGTAGCTTCCACCAGTCGGGGCGGATACCGAGGTGGTAGAAGCGCATCAGCGAGCGCGCCAGGGCGCTGTCGTCGGGAGTGTCCCGGGCGGGCGGGATGATCTCTATCAGCAGCTCCAGCTCGAACGCGCAGGCTGCCTGGTAGAGCTGGCGCAGGCGGGCTTCCTGGTCGAGGCGCAGGGCCAGTGGATCGTCCGGGTGGTAGAACACCAGGCACTTGATGATGTGCTCGCGCGGCCAGTGGCGAAGACGCATGCCGAGATCGTCGCCGTGCTGGAAGCGCAACGGGCGCGAGCCGGCCAGCTCCACCGGGCGACCGATCCACCAGCCGCGTCCGCTGGCGTCGTTGAGCGCGTCCTGGCCCAGCACGTCGTCGACCAGAATCGCCGGCGCTGTCAGGCCAGTGCGGCTGGCACCCTCCGCCGCGGCTTGCACCAGCAGGCGCTTGAGATGCGGCAGTCGTGCCGGGTCGGCATGCGCCTCGCGGGCCATGTCGAACAGCTGGCGGCGGTGATCGAAGGCCAGGCCGCAGACTTCGGGCCAGTCTTGCGGGGTACGGGTGGTGGCGCGATGCAGGTGGTTGAGCCGTTCGTCGCGGTCGGGCCGGACCAGGGTGTCGCGGCGTCCGAGATAGTCGAACAGCTCGGCCTCGGTCGGCATCGCCGGGGCGCAGCCGTGGCGCGAGACCACCAGCGCGCCGCAGGCGTTGGCGTAGGTGGCACTGGTGGCCCACGACTCGCCGCGCAGCCAGCCCCGCAGCAGCCCGCTCATGAAGGCGTCGCCGGCACCCAGCACGTTGAGCACCTCGACTTCGACGCCTTCGACCAGGATGCCGTCCTCGAGGCGCTCGGGAATCTCGCCCTCGAACACCACGCAGCCCTGGGCGCCGAGCTTGCACACCAGGGTCGCGGGGCTGATCGCGCGCACCGCACGCAGCGCCTCGAGGGTCCCGGTGCTGCCGCCGGCGATATGGAACTCCTCCTCGGTGCCCACGATCAGGTCGAAATCGCCCAGCCACTGCTGCAAGTGACGACTGACCTCGGCGTCGGCGACGAAGCGCGTCTCGCCGTCGCCGGGCGAGGTCAGACCCCACAGCACCGGGCGGTAGTCGATGTCGAGCACCCGCTTGACACCGTGGGCGGCGGCGGCATCGAGCGCCTTGCGGCAGGCGCGCTGGGTGGTCTCGGTGGAGAGGTGGGTGCCGGTAATCGCGAGTGCCCTGGCGCGGGCGATGAACGCCGGGTCGATCGCGCCGGCGTCGATGGCCATGTCGGCGCAGTCGCGGCGATAGAACAGCAGCGGAAAGCTGTCGCGATCCTTGAGCGCCAGCAGCACCAGCCCGGTATGGCGCTCGGGGTCGGTCTGCAGGGCACTGACGTCGACCCCGGCGCGCACCAGCTCCTCGCGCACGAAATTGCCCATCTGCTCGTTGCCGACACGGGAGAGCATGGCCGACTTCAGACCCAGGCGGGCGGTGCCGTAGGCCATGTTGCCCGAGCTTCCGCCAAGGTAGCGGGAGAAGCGGGAGACGTCCTCGAGACGACTGCCGAGCTGCTCCGAATAGAGATCCACCGCTACGCGGCCTAGGCAGATCAGGTCCAGGGAGCGAGGTTTCCTGAGTGAATCCTGCATGGCGTGTCTCCACGTCGTTTGTCATCGAGTGCCGCCGAGCCTCGTGCGGCGACGAAATAAAGCGATGTATCAGTCGATCCCGATCCAGCAGCGCTCCCGATGCGAGCGCTCGATCGCGTCGATCAGGCGATTGATATGGCAGGCCTGGCGAAAATCGGGATAGAGCTCGCGCTGGTCG
>NZNW01000133.1 GCA_002695065.1 Salinicola sp.
CACGCGGCTGAACAGCCTCGGGCACCGGGGGAAGCCCATCAGCCCCAATACCGTGCGCTTGGAGCTTGCCCTGCTTGGCCACCTCTACACCGTGGCCATCCAGGAATGGGGCCTGGGCCTGACCTACAACCCCGTCCAGAACATCCGTAAGCCCAGCCCAGGAGAAGGGCGCGACCGACGCCTGAGTCCCGACGAGGAGAAACGCCTATTCGCCGTGTTACGCCAGCACAGCAACCCCATGCTGGCCTGGATCGCCAGAATCGCCCTGGAGACGGGCATGCGCTCCTCGGAGATCCTGACCCTCACTCGCCCTCAAGTTGATGTAAAACGCCGCGTGGTGCGACTCACCGACACCAAGAACAACGAAGCCCGCCTGGTACCGCTGACCCAGGCCGCCACCGAAGTGTTCAAGCAGGCGCTGAGCAATCCAGTGCGGCCGCTCGACTGCGACCTAGTGTTCTTCGGTGAGCCTGGCAAAGACGGTAAGCGTGGTCCCTACGCCTTCACCAAACTCTGGAATCAGGCGAAAAAGAAGGCTGGGCTTGATGACTTCCGCTTTCACGATCTACGCCATGAAGCCGTCAGCCGGCTGGTAGAGGCCGGGCTGTCTGACCAAGAGGTTGCAGCGATCAGTGGGCACAAGTCGATGCAAATGCTACGGCGATATACGCATTTGAGAGCGGAGGATCTGGTCGCAAAGCTGGATAGAATTTGTAAAGTTTGATTTGGACATTTCCATAGAGGGGTAAAGTATGGCTGCTGTAAGTAATTCTGTTGTGCACTTGACGATGAGGTTTGGTAAGACGGAGCTTTCTATTGGTACAGGGTTGGTTTACCTGCATCAGGGGGAATACTTTATCGTCACCGCATGGCACAATTTATCTGGTCTTCACTCGGAAACACTGAGGCCGCTAAGTGATAACTTGGCAATCCCCGATAATGTTGTTGTGAATTTTGCTGTCAACGTGGCGGGCGGGATGACGGTTAGATACCCCATAGTTTTGCCATTGGTAGATGAAGAGAAATCTCTCTTTTTTGTGCGTAAGGATAATTGGCCTAGAGTTGATGTGGCAGCTATTCCATTTGATCCTGAGGAAAGTTATTTGGCTGAATTTCACCTTTCAACAGGAGAAGTGAGAGAGGTTTCTATGTCTCTCACTATGGGTGTTATGGGTGTTGGTAAGACCGAGGTTTGCCCTATACAAAAGTACCTTGTTCCTAGCCAGGAGGTTGAAAACAAATGGTTGGAATCTGTAGAGGTTACTGAGGAGCTATTTATTCCAGGATATCCATATAATGTTCAGGATTTTTATGCTCAGCCCGTGTGGAAGCGAGCAACTATTGCATCTTCAGTTCAGCAAGGATGGAATCGAGAACCTAAATTTTTAATAGACAGTGCCTCGAAAAGTGGTATGTCAGGGTCTCCGGTTTTATATTACAACCCGAATGGTGAGGTCAGGATAAATGGGGCGAGGTATCAATTTGATCAAGATGTTGCAATTTTGGTTGGTGTTTATGTTGGCAGAATAGGTGTAACAGGAAATGCTGATCCCCAAATTGGAACTGTATGGAATCAGTCTGTAATAAAAGAGATTGTTCAAGATAGGTGCTACGAAAAGCTGCCGCATGAAATTGAATTGTCAGATGATGAGTTGCATGAAAATATGCAGGAAGTATTAGCCGGTTGTTCAAGGAAAGGTTTAGAAAATATAAAAAACGAAGATGTGCCATCACGATTTTATGTTCGTCATCGGCTCATGGAAAAGATTAATGGAAGAGCATCGCTCGACAGGGCGCTTGTGGCAGTTTTAAAAGCGGCTAAAGACTATGACGGCCCTCTAGTTCCAGACGAGTAAAATTTACTTAATTAGAGGTTTTTAGTAGGCGTGGTCTGGAAGTCGGGTTCTTAAGGATTTATTGAAAACCAGGCCTCAAAAGGGTGTCCTAATGCTATTGGTGCCATAAGAATAATAATATTATTATTCTTATTATTGCCCGTCCCAGTTGCCTCAGTTCCGTTGCTGCGAAATTTGTTAAATTTTGTTAATTATTTAAGTTGCTGAAATTACTTTATTTTTATGCGGACCAATCTTTCAAAATAATATACTTTGATAATCAATATCTAGTGCATTGATTGCTGTGCAAGAGGCACGCGCTTGAGCTTTGACTTTACTTGGTTAGCATTGATTACGTCGATATGTGATTAATGGAGTGCTAGTCATGAAAGTCGAAGACTATCTTGTTGATCGGTTCGGCCTACTGATGAGCATATCAGACCTGGCGGATCTTCTTGGTCGTTCGCCCGATGGTGTGCGGGTTTCTCTTTATTCAGATACTGAGGTCTCTCGAAAGCTGAAGCCGACGATGGTGAAGGTGGGGCGCCGTGTCTATTTCCGGACGCTCCAAGTCAAAGACGCCCTTAATTTGGAGCCTTCTGAATATGGCGCGTATTAATCCATCGGTAGTGCAGGAAATTCTGGGTAGGGTGATTGCCTATTACACCGCATTCACACTTCTACCTGGTGTTTCGGTTCCTGGTGCAGTTTTTCTCAGCCAAGCATTTTACTGGAGTCGCAACTCAAAGACGAAAGCACGTAATGGATGGTTCTATAAAAATCAGCGAGGCGAAGATAGCTGGGAGTCAGAAACTGGGTTAACACCGAAACAGCAGGCCAATGCTAGAAAATCACTAGTGGAAATTGGCGTTCTTGAGGAAGAGAGGAGAGACGTTCCTGCAAAGATTTGGTATCGAGTGAACTGTGAGCGCCTGCTTGAGCTCTTGGCGGACCAACTCGACGAAGGCTCTTCTGGAAGTGGTTGTAATTCCCAGTTTTTCCCTTTGGTAGATTCTACTATCCCTTCTGGCCAATCTGGTGGTCAGGATGGTCGAGCCTTGATTCGACCAAAGGGCAAATCTATTACAGAGAATACAACACAGAGTAGATCAAGAAATAAAAGCGAGGCGGCCAAGGCCAAGAGCCATTCTGGGCCCGAATCAAAATTAACGCGGGCGGAGATGGCTGAGTTATTGGGCCAGCAAAGAGCAGACCTCATAGCCAGAAACTACGGCAGCAACAAAGTTGGAGTTCCTGCAGTAGAAGAAATGCGCAGAACCCTTCGCACATGGAATTCAAGCGGCGCGGAACGGGGGTGATGGCCCCGACCGCGCCTAACCACGACTGCCTGCATAGGAGGCATCCATGGCTAGCAGACAGGGTATCACACCCGCCTTCGCCGACAGTGGCCTGTCACGGCTGTACCGATTACACGCGGTCGAACAGCACGCCATCCAGAGTGAGATTCGAACTCTGATTATCATTGCCGATTGCGCTTGCGATTTTCTCACCGAAGGCTTGGAAGTCCTTCCCGAAGACTTCTTCACCTGTATTGAGGAGATGAAAGAGGTAATGGAGTCCATCGACCTGAAAAGTCTGGATTTTGAAAAACGGTCGCTCACTCTCCAGAGGACAAAACGGCGTCTGGAGGCCAATGCGACCCGCCAGAATCGTCAAAAGGAGGTCAGATCATGAGCAACAAAATTTCGTGCGCACGAAAAATCGCTGGTGTCGCTTTCGCGACCACCATCGGTCTATCGCAGCCAGCCATGGCGGGCGGGATTCCCGTTATCGACGTGTCGAGCCTGACCCAGCAGATTTTGCAGGTCCAGCACATGCTTAGCCAAATCGACCAACTGAAAAGCCAGCTCGAAACGGCCAACAAGGAGCTGGATAGCATGAGCGGCGTCCGGGGCCTGGGCAATGTCATCGACTCAGCCTATGACACTGCCGTGAACGTCGATCCTAACCAGGTGCTGAGTGACGCCGGCATCAGAGGCGCGAACGAACACGGCCTTTCCGGTGACGTGGCAGACCTGTATGACAGCGGCAACCAGAACACGGCGACCTGGCTTGGCCAGTCTCAAAAGTCCCTGGAACAAGCTCAGGAGCGTTTCAGCGAGCTGACCGGCTTGGTGGCTGAGGTCAACAACAGCCCGGACCAGAAAGACGTTCTGGACCTCCAGGCCCGTATCGGCGCCGAACAAGTCATGCTGCAAAACGAGATGGCCAAGCTGTCCATGCTTCGTTCGCAGGCCGAGGCCAACCAGGCCATGCACAACCAGCGCGTACAGCAGATGCGCGTCGCTTCATCAGGGGAACCGTTCGAGCTTGATTGGTAAGGAGGCCTTATGGATGTCAGGAAAATTTCGTGCGCACGAAATATTGCCATTGTGGTTCTGATCAGCGTTGCGCTGACTGGGTGTTTTGATGATACCCCGGATACTGGCCCGGTTCAGACAGTGGACTGGTACAAAGCGCATGACGATGAGCGCAAGGTGACCCTGGAGACGTGCGGCAACAACCCTGGCGAACTCCAGGAGACGCCGAATTGCATCAATGCACTCCAGGCGGAGCGGGCACTGTCTAGCGGTGAACCCTTCGAGCTTGACCTGTCTAGCCTCAAGGGCGATGAGGATTCATGAACCTGTTTGAAGGCATGTTCTCCGTCGTTGATCAGGCACTGGACCAGTACATCGTCAACACGGCTACTGACCTCATCGCTTACATCACTCCGATGTTCACCAGCATGTTGATCGTCTGGATCGCCATCTGGGGCTATTTGATGATGTTTGGCAAAGTCAGTGAGCCCTTGCAGGAGGGCGTTTTTCGCATCCTTCGCATCGGCTTCATCATGACGCTGGGGCTGACGGTCGGTACCTATATGGGCGTCGTGGTGGACGTACTGGCTCACGGGCCGGAAAAGGTAGCAGCAGTCATCACGGGGTCCAATGGAGGCGCAGCGGCCATTTTGGACAGCCTGTTCTCCCGCGTTCTCGCCGTAGCTGATCAGGCCTGGGATAAAGCGGGAGTCATGAGTGGTGATTTCGGCATGTATCTGGTGGCAATTCTGATCATGGTGTTTGGTGGTGGTGTTGCTATCGTAGTGGCGTTCCTCCTACTGGCCAGCAAGGTCGCTACCACAGTGCTGCTGGCGATTGGCCCGCTCTTTATCATCGGCCTGCTGTTTAACAGCACCCAACGATTTTTCGAGAGCTGGCTGGGCATGGTGATCAATTTCGGCATGCTGCTGGTTTTGGGTTCAGCCATTGGGCGCATGGTCATCGATGTCAGCGAAGCGTTCATGAACATCGTGGAATCCTCGGCAGGCAGCATGGCCAGTATGACCACAAGCGCCTATCTGATTGCTTTTTTTGCCCTTGGAATCCTCGTGCTGAAGCAGGTGCCGGCCATTGCTTCTGCATTGGGCGGTGGTGTGGCATTGGCAACTCAGGGCGCTCTGGGCTCTGCTATGTCCGCGATGCGTCCCTCAGCCATCCGCCGTCAGTATCGCGGCGTTCAACGTGATGCACGCTTAGCAGGCAGTGCGGCAACCTCTCCTTACCGTGGCGCCAAGTCTGCCTATCGTGCCTACCAGAAGCGTTTCGGTGCTGGCAACACGATGACAGGAGGATAAGTCATGAATACCAATATCAAGTGGTTAGATACCTGGCGCGTCCGCGTTGCGCGGGTAAAGCGTGGGGTGGGGCTGGTCATCTCGGGCCTGTTACTGGTGGTGGGTATCCTGTTGTCTGTGGCGTTGCTCCCTGAACTGCCTGGTTTGGTCAGCGTCGCTCTTACTGGCGATGGCGAGGCTGCTCGTACCCTGTTTGTCTGCGTGGCCGGTATTGCCGTGTGTGTTCTCCAGTGGCTATGGCGCGCAACGATATATCCCGAGCTTCGGCGTGATCCATCTCAGAAGTAGATCTCATGAGCTACCGGCGCTTGACACCCGAAGAGATCGAAGACCTGCGAGCTGAGATGCGTGCCTCTGGGCAGTGGATGAAAGCTGAGCTGGCAAAGCGTCGCCGGGAGCATGGAGAGATGGAAGCGGTTGAGACAAGTGCCTCCCCTAGTACTAATGGCGAAGCCTCCCGATCAGCCCCTGGTGACGAGCAGGTTTGAGACAGGTCCATGCGTATTACTAATGGCGAAGCCCTTGGGATTTAGGATGGCAACGCAGCCAATGGCACATGCAGCTTTTCGTGCGCACGAAATTTCTGAATGTTCCAAAGGTGTTCAAGGGTCCGTGCGTATTACTAATGGCGAAGCCTAACGCATATCCCTGTGGTTGCTAGCCTCGCCCGAGGAGCCACCATTTTTCTTACGTACGAAAAGAAAGTCTGGGTTTAGGGCTAGGGCAGGATTCGCGGGTTGGTACCACAACGTACCACTGGCTGTGGGAGCCATAGGGAGGTCGGCAAGATTTCGTGCGTACGAAAAATCCACGTGACTGTGGCCTAGGGCAGGATTCGCGAAGTGTCAGCCGTTGCCGGCAGGGTGCTGGCATTTGGTACCAGATTTGGAGAGCGACACGCAGTGGAGGGTGACACCATGACAGAAGCAGCAGTGGTCAAAACCAGGCTGACATCAGCCGAGAAGGAAGCCTGGCAGCGCCTTTGTGAAGCATCTGGCCGTTCGGAGTCAGACGTACTACGCGAGATGATTCAACGCGTCTGTGGGGAGAGCATTGCCGAAGAAGGGCGAGACATGATGCGGGGCCCCAAGTCCTGCAAGTTATCGATTCGACTGACTCGCCAGGAGCAGGAGTTGATCGCAGAGCGAGCCGCCTACGAGGGGTTTCCGAATCGCACTCGCTGGGCTTCGGCACTGATTCGGGCCACGCTGCTACGCCAGCCGGTCATGAACGAAGAAGAGCTCTCGGCCTTGATCCAGGCATCCTTCGCACTGACAGATGTCATTGAAAACTCGGGTGGGAGCCGGTTGGGTTTACCCCGCATGCGGATCAAGGGTCAGAGTCAGGGAGAAATCAGCATCAAGGAGCTACAGGACAGAGTCCGGGACGTTAACGAGCGCGTGATGGCATTGGTCTCCCGTGGACGCAAGCGTTGGAATCTAGTGTGAGCGTAGGGAAATGGAAATGCCGCGATATTTTCAAGGTTGATTTCTACCCTCCGGAAGAAGGTTATGGTTGTGTCTTGAGGTACTTTGAAGATGATTGGGATAAAACCAGGCGGGGAGCTGTCAATATCTCCAACGGATGATCCAGAAATCCTATAATAAGAGTATGTTAATGTTGAAGCCAGTTAGAAGGTTTATAACTTAGGCCTAGTACAGCCTCTGATTCTCAGAGGCTGTACAGCTGAATTAAAAATTAACGATTGCTTAAATTTTAAATCGACCAGCCTTAAATAATTCCCCACCGGCGAGAGTTTGCTTGCCCAGGAAGAGTGTCCCAAATCTGGCCTTTTGCTCGTGAGGCCTGCATTAGTTTTCCTACTTCAGGATCTGTGGGGGAGAGTGCTAAAGTGTCAATTATGATCGGGTTGCTTTGAAGTAATGTGACTTTAAGGACTGTGTCTTTGTATGTGTTAGGGCCACCCTGATTGGTGGTTAAGAGATTTATTCTGAATTGTTGGTTCCATTTATCACTTCCGCGCCAGTCCATTATTTTGCGTTGTGCGTTATTTTTGTATTTTATCGTTATGTATTCTCTGTATTGTTGGCCGGGAGTTAGGTTGAAAAAAAGGCGCCCAGCATCGTTAGGTATGTCTATTTGATTACCTGATCCACCACTTACTGCGTGGGCAGGAACCTCAATCCAAAGAACATTTCCCTGCATTATAGCTTCCTCTTTTTGACTAGTTATTCAGTTAGACACCTATTATTTTTGTACCTTACTATAAATTACAATTCAAGCCAGCCTTGTGTCGTGGCAAGAGGTTTCTAGTTTATGTCCTAAAATCAATAAGTTGCCTGTATAGATCTAGCGAAGGTTATTCCGTGTGGGCAATAGATCCCATAAGGGGCCGCAATGGTGGTGGTATTTGCCACCTGCTCGTTTGTGCATCAAAGTGCATCACTATGTTGCATATTTATTTCGGATCGGCTATTATGTCGAATGTCAAAACCACAGTGGTACCCTCCGATGGCAGGAAAAGTTAGAAAATTTGGTCCGCGCCTCACGGTGAGTCTCACCGGTCAAGATTACGACGACTTGTCGGCTCTCGCAGATAAGGATGATGTCTCTGTGTCATGGGTGGTGCGTCGCGCTATAGACGAGTATCTCGACCATCATCGTCATGAAGTAGAGCCTGCTTTACCGCTGCGTCATCTGCAGAAAGCGGAGAGATCTGCCCTTCAGGCTGATGAAAAGCAATGATTGATGAGGGGGAGTCAGTGAATCAGCTGGACGGCGCACAACTAATGATGAATCTTAGAGAGTCTGATGTTAGTGTGCTTTACGAGCGCGCTTTGCCTGCCAAGCGGACGGGGTCGCTGTATGGCGCCTTTCCCTACCCGACAAAAATTTCTCCAGAGGCTATTGCCCTCTACATTGCTGCTCACACCAAGCCAGGCGATACCGTCTTCGATGGGTTTTCCGGCAGTGGCACGACTGGCCTTGCCGCACTGCTCTGTGAGTCTCCTTCTGATGAGCTACGCTCTGAGGCTGAGCGGCTTGGCCTGAAAGTTCAGTGGGGCGCACGCAATGCTGTTCTCTATGAGATTGGAACACTCGGTGCATTCGTGGGCCGGACGTTAACGAATCCTCCCGATGTTAAAGCTTTCAGAGAAGCAGCTGACCGGATCCTTCATGAAGCTAAAAGTGACTTGAGCTGGATGTATGAGGCAGTCGATCCGGATGGAAACATTGGCGCAATACGACACGCTATCTGGAGTGACATATTCAGATGCCCGTCTTGCCTGCGGGAAGTATCGCTATGGGACTCCTGCGTCTCACTGGCTCCAGCACGTATTGCGTCTAAATTTAAATGTCCAGAATGCAGTCATGAAGCAAGTTTTGGTGAGGTTGAGCGTCTCACTGAGACCGTGGCAGATGATGTGACTGGAGCTGAAACCGTTCGCAGAGCACGAAAAATTGTACGCGTATATGGAATCACTGGAAAGGTAAGATGGTCGCGCTCACCGACAAAAGATGATTTATCTTTGCTCGATAAGATTGCATGTGAGCCGGTGCCGGACTGTGTTCCGAATGTCGCTATACCTTGGGGAGACCTTTATCGACGTGGTTACCATCAGGGTATTACCCATTTGCACCACTTTTATACACGTCGAAATCTTATTGTATTTGCAAAATTGTGGGAGCTCGCAGGAGCCTATGAAGGTAGATTGCGTGATGCTTTGCGTTTTTGGTTGCTAAGTTACAATGCCTCTCACGCGACGGTTATGACGCGTGTTGTGGCAAAATCTGATCAGAAAGATCTGGTAGTGACAAGCGCTCAGCCGGGTGTTCTCTATGTTAGCGGACTACCTGTCGAGAAGAGCTTGTTCGCTGGTCTGCAGCGTAAGCTAAAAACAATTGCGGACGCTTTTTCAGCTATACAAGGTCGTGCCGGTAAAGTAGAAGTTTGTCAGCATTCTAGCTGTGACGTTAACTTGGCTGATGGCAGTATTGATTATGTTTTCACTGATCCTCCTTTTGGCGGGAATATTCCATATGCTGAAATTAACTTTATTAATGAAGCTTGGCTTAGGAGCTTCACTGATCGGTCTGATGAAATTATTGTAAGTAGCAGTCAGAAGAAGACGGTTTTTGCGTACCAGAAGCTGTTAACTGAAGCTTTATCCGAGGTGCGGCGTATTCTCAAACCAGGAGGGAAGGCGACGCTAGTTTTTCATTCCGCGTCAGCTGAGATTTGGAATGCACTGCAGTCAGCCTATACCGATGCGGGTTTAAACGTGGAATGTGCGGGCGTGCTCGATAAGACGCAAGGGAGCTTTAAGCAGGTTACTACCTCGGGTGCTGTGCGTGGCGATCCGGTACTCCTTCTTGGGAAGGATCCTGAGAAAGAGAGGGTGTCACCTGGATGTGCTTGGGATATTGCAGAGCAACTCAGCCAGGAGTCGCTGTTGCTAGACCCGTCTGAACAAACGCCGCAAAGACTCTATTCTCGATTTGTGAATTATTTTCTTGCAAATCACCAGCAGGTGCCACTCAACGCGGACGTCTTTTATCGCTGGCATTATGCTAAACTAGCATCTAAAGGAACTGGCTGTGAAAGGGACTGAAGCACTTTCAGCGATTCGAGATGAGGCGCGAGCCTATGAACTGGCGCTGCCTCACTCGCAACGTAAGGAGCTTGGTCAGTTTTTCACTGGTATGCAGCTAGGACGCCTCCTTGCACATCTTGCGCTCGAAGAGAAAACTAAATGCATTCTCGACCCTATGGCAGGGAATGGAGACTTGCTTGATGCTGCGAGTGAAGCTGCTACAGAAAACGGAATAGCTCTGCAGTATATCGATGCGATCGAAATTGACGAGGCGACTGCAGCAATATGCGAAAACCGCCTTGAGAAAATTTGTTGCTTGAGCGTTGCCACTCCGCGTGTCTTATCTGGGGATGCCTTTAATCTCGTAACCCATAAGGGAATACTTGAATCCGGTTATGACTTGGTCATAACAAATCCTCCATATGTACGCTATCAGGCATTGAACGGACGGGGGAAGCAGGTCCGCAGTGGGCTAGTAAACATAGTTGAGCAGCGCCTTTCTGATTCTGCAAAAGAGATATGGAAGGCACTCGCACTTGGATATTCTGGTCTTGCTGACTTGTCTATTCCATCCTGGCTTCTTAGCGCGCTAATGGTTAAGCCGGGAGGGTGTCTTGCGGTAGTTGTGCCGGCTACATGGCGATCACGCGGGTATGCTGATGCTATCCGCTACCTATTACTACGCTGTTTTCAGCTAGAGTTTATAATTGAGGATACTCAGCCAGGATGGTTTTCTGATGCGCTAGTTCGTACTCATCTCATCGTAGCGAGAAGACTGCCAGAAGACCACATCACTGAGCCCATGAGTGTACGGAAAGAGTGGCCAACAGCTCTTTGGGTCCAAGTTTCACCTGAAGCATCATCTCCCGAGTCTTTGGTAGGCAAAAATTTTTCCAGCGGTCAGGCAGAATCCGATTTTGCGGCATGGTGTCGTAAAATCGAGCGTCCGAACCTGCCCGGGATTAACGTTCGTAAGTTTTCACTTGAAAATGAATGGCACGAGTTGAACGCTCGAGCTTCCACGAGCTCGTGGATGAATAAACTCGAGCGGGCTGCATCAAAGCAGACAAAACTCATACCGTCGAATTCAGCTGCTGCACTTGTGCCTGAAGCGCTTCGAGATATTATTCCGACTACACTTAACGTAAGCTCTCTGTGCACGCTCGATGCAACAGGCATACGCGCCGGACAAGGCCTGCGAACAGGCTGCAACAGGTTTTTCTATGTACGGATCATTCAACAGATTGACGAAGAGCGTATGAGTGTTGTAACTGACCCGGCGCTTGGCAATCGGACATTGCCCGTGCCGGCGACCGCTTTAAAACCAGTACTGCACCGTCAAGCCGATCTCGAAGCATGGCGCAACGGCTTACTACCCAATACCCGCGTTCTTGACTTGCATCTTTTGCTTTTGCCGGAAGACGTCGAAGAGGCACGTATTGCAGCTAAACATGATTGGATGGAGCTGCCAGAGGTAATGCCGGAAGAGTTGGCCGAGCATGTGCGAAAAGCTGGCGAGATAACATTAGGAAATGCTGAAAATGCATTGCCAATTTCCGCAATGTCGGCGGTCAAAACTAATGTCAGGCCCGCGAGAGCTGATAGAATGCCGCGTTTCTGGTATATGCTCCCTGAGTTTAAGCCGCGCCATTTTGCCCAGGCGTTCGTGCCACGTATTATTCATGGTGCGCCCCAAGTTTTTGCCAACACCGTGCCAGCCGTACTCATTGATGCTAATTTTTCCACGTTTTGGGCAGAGCGGGAAACTTGGAGTGCCGCGGGGCTAACGGCTTTTTTAAACAGCTCGTGGTGCCGTGCGGTGATGGAAGCGGCGGGAACACCGCTCGGCGGCGGCGCACTCAAGTTGGAAGCCGTTCACCTCCGGAAGATGCCCGTACCGCATCTTACATCCGAGGCATTGAAGAGCTTGAACAACATCGGGGAACGCTTACATGACCGCAAAGGCCAGCGGCAGATCGATCAGATCGTTCTTCGTGCATTGCTAGACAGTAACCCTTCCGAAACTGAAATCGACGTCTTCGCAGAGCGACTCAACGAGCGCCGTGCTGCACTGGGCGCGGCTCGACAAAGAGGTGCAGCATGAGTGCTGACTTGTATCAGGCACGCGAAGCTATAAGACGCTGCTACGGGCTTCGGGAACGGGGTGTAGTGGAAGCTGTATTGCGAGGTGAGTTCCAATCTTGGTTGCGGCGTATCTTTTCGGAAGCGGAAGACCAACGTTGGCTAAATCATTATGGTGAAGGCGCAGAAGCTCACGCCAAAGTTGGTGTCGCAGCTGGCGTAGTTGCGAACCGCTTTATTGATAACCTTATCGGTTCCACAACGATCGAATATGAAGCGGACCTGCGTATAAATGCGAAGTACGATGAGGGTTTTGAACAAGTCAGAGAACATACGGCGAGCCTGATCCGCCAAGGAATTCCCGTCTCTCAGGTGCGCGGCATTCTTTCAGATACGGTCGACTGGTACGCCTATGATGTTGCACTCGCTTCCTGCGTAGAGCCCGCTGGGTGCACCGTCGACGATATCCAACTTATAGAAGTGGAGAGGTTTGAGCCGACAGCTGACGACGAGCAGACTGCCGAGCGGCTAACGCTCTTTTTGCGCAAGCACCTTGCACGTGAGCGATCTCGGCCACTTGCAGCGGACAATCTTGCGTTCGATCTAGGTCTCGAGAGCGCCGCCTATAGGCGAAATGTCGATGTGCTTATTGAACTGGTAGAGGCTGGCAGAAGCACTGATCCTGCTATCGCACTCGCTACTGATCTCTGGTCGCATTTTGTTGACCATTTGGAAGGTGATGTAGGAGGCTTCCGAAGTTCTCCCTACGTAGACGAAGTCTATCTGGTTCTACTGGCTCGTCTTTTAAGCGCAAATGCTCTCAAGGGAAAGGCAAGAATCAGTGACGACGATGAACTTCAGGGGATCCTGAGCGGCAATCTTTTTCGAGACGCTTATCAACTCGACAACTTGGTAGAGAAAGATTACTTTGGCTGGATTACTGAGCCCGCGCACATCGGTGGGTTCCTCCAGGTTGCCCGAGAAATACAGCGCGACCTTTACGCATATGATTTTAGCTGGCGGGCGGAAGAAGATCTATTTGGCCGTCTCATGGCACAACTCGCACGACGGAGCCAGCGCAAGCTTCTCGGTCAGGAGTGGACTCCTGTATGGCTGGCCCGCCATCTTGCAGAGCGCTGTCTCGATGACCTCCCCGTCGGGGAAGCTCCCGAAATAGTCGACATGTGCTGCGGTTCTGGGGCGATGCTCGCCGAGGTGATCAAGGCGGTGAAGATACGCTACGGTTATGTGGACATTTGCCGCCTCGGTAAAGTGGTTACAGGTTTCGATATTGATCCGCTGGCTGTCGCGTTCGCAAAGACAACTTGGGTCATCACGCTGGCAGACGAAATCAAATCGGCGGCCGGTCCGGTTACGATCCCTGTTTACCACGCAGATTCTCTATTCGCGGTCACACCGGTTTCGACTTCTCTGCCGATGCTCGGCGAGAGCGAAGCAATTGACATCACACTCGACGGCGAGACAATTCAGTTTCCTGCCGGCCTAGTACAACCGGAATATCGTGAGCTGTTCGACAGGCTTATTGACTGGGCTTACGATGAAGCACAGCAGATCGGCGGAGCGCCCCCGACTGCAGGTGATGCTCGGGCTACACTCAGCACTGCGGCTGCAGCGTCTCACGTGACGCTCTCTGCTGAATTGAGGGAAGCTTCAGCCGTAGCATTATTGGCGCTTGCCTTGCGCATGAGAGAGCTTGCTGCTGCGGGGCGCAACGGCATTTGGGCCTTTATACTCCGCAATACATACAGGCCAGGACTTCTCGCTGGACAATTCAATGGGCTGATTTCAAACCCGCCGTGGCTCGCGATGAGCGCGCTTGCTGATAACCCTTATCGTAAGATGCTCTCACGCCGTGCTGCCCTCTACGGTATACAACCAACCGGACAGTCCTTCCTTCATCTTGAACTGGGTACGACACATCTGCTACATGCAGTCGATCGGTATCTTAAGCCAGAGGCTGCCGTTGCGTGCCTTGTTCCCGGTACTATCCTTAACGGCAACCACCACGAGCGGTTTCGTCAACGTGGTTATATCAGCTGCGACCGGCCGGTTGCGTTCACCGTTACAGAAATCTGGCAAGTTGCACCGGGTACTTTCAAATATCCTGGCGCAGCAGTAATCGGGAAAAAAGAAGGTAACGTTGCCGTTGCAGACAATTCGGTTGCTGCGGGGGCGGTCGCCTGCAAGGAGGATGTCCAGCCTGTCAGTTTTGCCATCCGCAATATCGGTGAAGCTCGTACCGCTTGGGTCCTTGAGAGCGGCGGCATGCCAGCAGCAGCAGGCGGCGAAGAAATATCCAGGCAGGGTGCCGACATTATGCCTCGCACCGCTGTCTGCATCGAAATCCTGAATGACACGGGCCAGGAATATCGTGTCGATACTCCGCAGCCCGGCTCGGATTGGGGCTTTACCGTCAAGCAGGCGAAGGAACTCAAGGGAGAGCGTTTTCCTGGCTACGTTGCTTCACAATTCATCCACCGCATCGCGCAATCGGAAAACCTACTGCCTTTCGTTTTCGGCCCCCACCGGGCGCCGGTTGCTATTCCAGCCTGTCGGGACACGGAGGGCGTGTGGCAGTTTTATGAGCCTGTCGACATTCGCCGCATGGGCTTTACGCGCACAGCGCGTCGTTTCTCGGAAATTGACAATAAGCTTGCGAAAATTGGCAATAGTACGCTCGCATATCGCATCGATTTCCGGCGCAAACTTTCTATTCAGAACTTTGGCGACGAGGGCTTTGTTGTGTTATCGGGCGCGGGTGGCAAGCATATCTGCGCAGCTTGTTTGCCGATCGAAGAGGCGGCTGAGCTAGTCATCGATCAGACACTGTACTGGCAGGTCGTCACTGAAGAGGCCGAGGCCTGGTTTAGAACAGGTATTCTCAACAGCAGTGCTCTCACTGAAGCCATCTTGCCCTTCAATCCGGAAGGGGATTTCGGGCCGCGGCATATTCATACGCTGCCATACCGCTTAATACCACCATACGATTCGGCGAATGAAGACCACCGCGCATTAGCTATAGTGACGAGGAAAATTTCAGAGGAAGCCACAGCATTTACGGAGGAGAACACCTATATCGGTGATCCAAATCGCTCACTACCGGTTCGTCGCAGAAAGATGCGTGAGTATCTTGCCGAAAGTGACGCCTATCTGGAGCTCAACCGGCTGAGTGCCGGCATCCTTGGGACAGGACTTGCGACCAGTGAAGCAGAAGCGTCGGGGCGCTGTTTTTGATCTGGAGCGAGCGGGTGAAGGTCTGCTGCGGCTTGGTGACGGTAGTCATGTCACCGGCCGTAGTGGATAGATGAGGTCTGCCGACTCGACGATATGTGAGCTTACCCAATCGAAGTGGATACCTTGTTTAAATAGAACATACGTCAATAAACACTCTTGAAAACCCTACTCAGTACACCCCCGGTACACACACCAGCTTCCTGTGCTATCCTCAACCTTCGCTAAGCTACTGATTCCAATGAACTGTACCTTTCGCTTGATTACGGTTGGTTTTCCTTGGGTATCAGTATCTTATTGATTTACAAGCGGACTCAATAATACCTTGGTCGTAGGTTCAAGTCCTACTGGGCCCACCATCTTCGAAGTCTTCTCATTCATAACGAGTCCTTTGACCAAGGACTGCCAGATTGATGTTAGCCGCTCGATATAATCCCGAACCTGTCGAACGCCTAGGTTATGACCTCAATAATGAGATGAAGGTGCATACCCACCATCAATCCGCATCCAATTGCGCCTTTAGGCCTGCAACGGCGGTGCGTGCCACATCGAGTAACCGGGACTCATCCATCCCTTCCCGCGCACTGGCTGAAAGCCCCGACATCGTGCTGGCCACGAAGTCGGTCACCGCGGATGCGCGCTCCGGGTGGGTGCGGGCGACGAATTCGCGAATTCGGTCGCGGCGCTGATTGGCCACCCGGCGTGCATGGATGGCGCTGTCATCCCCGTCGGGGCCTCGCGCGGCCTCGAGTACAAGACACCCTCGCTGTTCCGGGTCTCGCGCATAGGTTCGTGCGGCGCTCTCCAGCAGTTCCGCCAGTGCATCCACGGGCGCCCGGTCGGGCAGCAGTATCTCGTCCAGGGCGAGGGCCGCTTGCGCGTAGCGCTCGATGACCTGTGCGAAAAACTCGGACTTGCTACCAAACGCCTTGTAGAAACTGGGCGGTTTCACACCTAGTGCATCGGTCAGTGCCGCCAACCCCACGGCGTCGTAGCTGCCGGCATGGAACAGCCGCTGGCCCGTGTCCAGTGCGGTTTCCATGTCGAAGCCACGGGGACGGCCCCGAGCCCTCGGCGCCGATTCGGCATTTTCTTTAGTGTTCACTATAAAAATCCTTGCGCATGCATTCCGCCTAATTTTATAGTGATTGCTATCCAATTTGCCACCCGAGGTGCTTCGCATGGATTTCGTAGACAAGCGTGTTCTGGTCGTTGGGGGAAGCCGTGGTATTGGCGCCGCCATCGTGGCTCTCTTTGCCGATAGCGGGGCGCGTGTGCGTTTTACCTATTCCGGCTCGCAGGAAGCGGCGCAAAGCCTGGCGACGAAGACCGGGGCGACAGCGGTCCAGACCGATGCGGCCGACCGCGACGCGATGATGGCGACCGTGCGTGAAGCGGGGCCTCTGGACATCATGATCTTCAACGCCGGCGTACTGGTAGCGGGTGACCCCCTGACGCTGGATCCGGATGCGGTCGATCACCTGATCGACGTCAATGTGCGCGCGCCGTACCACGCATCAGTGGAGGCCGCACGGGCCATGAAGGAAGGCGGGCGCATCATCGTGATCGGGTCGGTCAACGGCGACCGAATGCCGTTTCCGGGACTGGCCGCCTATGCGCTGAGCAAGTCGGCGCTGCAGGGCATGGCTCGCGGGCTGGCCCGGGATCTTGGGCCGCGCGGCATCACGATCAATGTCGTGCAGCCAGGGCCAACGGATACCGACATGAATCCCGCCGACGGCGAACTTGCCGAGCAGATGCACAGCGTCATGGCGATCAAGCGTCACGGCACCGCCCAGGACGTGGCCCATCTGACCGCCTATCTGGCCGGGCCGCACGCTAGCGGTATCACCGGTGCCATGCACACGATCGATGGCGGCTTCGGCGCCTGAGCCGTGCACGATCGGCAAGGAGAGTCTGCATGACAGCTACGCCAAGAGAGACAGCCGTCACGGTCTATGTGACCTATCAGGGGGCAACCGGGAGCCGTTTCGACCGCACTTATTACGTTGACCAGCATCTGCCGCTGGTGATGCAGGCTTGGCGGCAATACGGACTGGAGAGCGTCAATGCCTTTTTTCCGGCCGTCGAGCAGCCGGGGACGATCGCGATCTGTGAGTGCCGCTTTCGTGACGAGGCGGCGATGCAGGCCGCCTTCGCCTCTCCGGAAGTGCCAAGGGTCATGGCGGATGTCGTGAATTTCACCGAGATCGAGCCGCATCGAGTCCGAGCCATCCCGCTGTGAAGGAAACGTGTATGAGCAAGCCCGAAGCAACGCCGGCCTATGCGCCCTGGGAAACCACCCCCGCGCGGACCGTCCGGCGCGGACATTTCTGGCTGCCTGGCGACCGTGTGAGCTTGGCCGGTAACACTTATCAATCCGGTCCCATGTTCGTGGAGTGGGAGGCGCCGGACCAGGTAACACAGTCCTGGCCGATCATATTGATGCATGGCGGGGGCTTTCAGGGGACCGAGTGGTTCGACACGCCGGACGGCCGCCCGGGTTGGAAGCAGCGACTGGTGGAGGCGGGTTATGCCGTGCTCGTCGTCGACCGGCCCGGGCACGGTCGCTCTCCCTTCCATGTCGAGACGCTAGGTGACATGGGGCCGCCATTTTCCTACGAAGGGGGGCGCCAGATCTATTTTCCGGGTGACGATGAACGACACACGCAGTGGCCGTTCGCCCCCGATGATGACGCAGCGATGGATGAGTTCATTGCCGGTTACGGTCCGCTGCCCGCCGATCTCGAGGCCTCTCAGACCCTGGATGCGGATCGCATGGCGGCGCTGCTGGACCGGATTGGCCCGGCAATCCTTGTCACGCATTCCGCGTCCGGCCCGGATGGCTGGCTGGTGGCCGATCGTCGGCCACAACTGGTCAAGGCGATCGTGGCCATAGAACCGATGGGCCCCCCGTTTGCGGAGATACCCAACATTGGAGCCATGACGTGGGGACCTACTGCGGCACCGCTGCTCTTCAAGCCGGCGGTGAGTCATCCCGACGAGGTCAAGCATGCCGAACCCGGTACTCTGAAACTGCCTTCGCTTGCCGGATTGCCGATCTTGATCGTGACGGCGGAAGCCTCGGCATTTGCCAAGGCGAGCCCGCCGACCGCTGCATTCCTCAATACGGCAGGAGGCTCGGCGGAGCTTTTGCATCTGCCGGACCACGGTATTCACGGTAATGGTCACGGTCTGATCTACGAAAAAAATTCGGACGCGGCACTGGCGCCGGTTCTGGCATGGCTGGCGCAGCGCTCGCCAGTGTCGAGATAACGTCGAAGTACCACGACCAACTGCACAGATTCTGCACAAGATACTGAGGAGAGTGCCATGAACAAGACTTGGCTCATCACCGGCTGCTCCAGCGGTCTGGGGAGGCATATCGCCCAGGCCGCTGCCGCGCGAGGCGATAACGTGGTCGCCACCGCCCGCAACCCGGACACGCTACGCGATCTCGCCGATCGCTTTCCGGATCATGTGCGGGCCGTTCGACTCGATGTTACCGAGCCGAGCTCGGTGGCTGCCGCCATTGCGCTTTCGGAGCGTGAGTTCGGTGGAATCGATGTGCTGGTCAACAACGCGGGGTATGGCTTCATCGGCGCGGTCGAAGAGGCGGAGCCGGACGAGTACCGCCCCATGTTCGAGGTGAACGTGTTCGGTTTGATCGAGACGACACGGATGGCGCTGCCAGTCCTGCGTCGGAGAACCGGGGCGCGTATCGTCAACCTGTCGTCGGGCGCAGGCCTCTCTGGTGGCGCGGGCTCCGGTTACTACAGCGCTACCAAATTCGCGGTGGAGGGGTTCTCGGAAGCGCTGGCCAAGGAAGTCGGACCGTTGGGCATTCAAGTGATCATCGTGGAGCCTGGTCCGTTTCGTACCGAGTTCCTGGGACGATCCATCGCGACGGCTGCCAGGGAGATCGATGCCTACGCCGAGACGGCGGGCCAGCGGCGTGCCTATCGAGATAGCAATGATGGCAAGCAGGCTGGAGACCCCGAGAAAGCCACGGCGGTGATCCTGCAGGCCGTCGACGCTAGGCATCCGCCACTCCATCTGCCGCTGGGCCCGGTCGCCTACGGGATCGCCGAGCGCAAGTTCGATGCCTTTCGCTCCGACATGGAAGCCTGGCGGGAGATGGCATTTCATACCGATTTCGACTGAGCGGCATTTTTTTCGACATCAATAGAAGGCTGGCTTTGACATCAATAGCAGGCTGGTGGCGAAAACCGTCAGACAACAGGAGTAGGGCAATGGATATTGGCGTTATTGGATTAGGGGCGATGGGACGCGCCATGGCGAGCAATCTCGTTGCGGCCGGGCACACGGTCAAGGCCTGGAACCGTTCCGGTGGCGAGCTCGATGGCGTGACCATGGTGGCTTCGCCGCGGGAGGCGTTCCAGGGGGATGCGGTGCTGACCATGCTCCCCGACGATGCGGCGATTCGGGAGGCGCTGCTGGAAGACGGTGTTCTGGAGCATGCCGCAGCAGGCACCGTGCATATCGTGGCCTCGACCATCTCGTTGGCATTTTCGCACGAGCTGGTGGCCCTGCATGCCAACGCCGGGGTGGATTACGTCGCGGCGCCGGTGCTGGGCAGGCCGGATGTCGCTGCCAAGGGTGAACTCAACATTCTGGCCGGGGGGAGCGCCGCGGCGGTTGATCGGGTGCAGCCGGTGTTCGAGGCCATTGGCAAGCAGGTATGGCTCATGGGCGACAGGCCGCCCGCTGCCAACGCGGCCAAGATCGCCTGCAACATGATGATCGCCATGGCGATCGAGGCGATGGCGGAAGCGGTCTCGCTGACCGAGGGCAACGGCGTGGAGCGTGAACGCTTCTTCGAGTTGATCCTGGGCACGTTGTTCGGCAGTCGCTCCTATCAGGTCTACTCGGCCAATATCGCGAATGGCGACTACGAGCCGGGATTCAAGGCGACTCTAGGCCTCAAGGATCTGCGCCTGGCCAGTGAAGCCGCCGAAGAAACCGAAGGTTCGCTACCGATGCTGGCAGCGGTCTATCAAAGAATGTCCGAAACGATCGACGCCGGTCTCGGTGATCGCGACTGGTCGGTGATGGCGGACTATACGATCCAGTCCACAAAGCGCTGAATCGATATTGACACGGCTGGAGCCTGAAAGGTCGTGGCATGGGCCAAATCATTTACCGGAAAGTAGGGTAGGCCATCAGCGACAGGGTTCGCACGCTCACTCATTCCTGGCGTCGTCATCCTTGTCCCAGGAAAGCTGAACTGCATGAAAACGAGCAATGGAAACGATACTCATGACCAAAATGATGGTTGTTTGTGTTGGTGACGAAAATACGAGATTCGATCGCGAATATTACGCTACCCAGCATCTTGCACTGGCGATGGAGTGCTGGGGGCAATATGGCCTCGAGGCCGCGGAAGCCTTTTATCCCGCTGGCAACGGGGATGGCTGGCTTTCCATCGGGGTCTATCGCTTTCGGGAAGCCAGCGATATTGATGTGGCACTGGCCTCGCCAGAAACCGAGCTAGTCATGGCCGATGTCAAGAAATTCACGGACGCGACAGTCGTGATGAGAAGCCTTTTTTCTCCACTGTGACCCTTTTCAACTCACTAGTCGAGAATGGTGGGTTGTGGCCTTTCCGGTTTATCTCCTCCGCTGGGTGTCCAGCCGTGCCCTGTTGTTCTTAGACCATCGGGCCTGAGACTAAACACGGCCTTAAGTGATTCAAAATGATAAGCAGGTTTGCCCGTGAGTCTGGGAATTTCATGATTATCGCGTGGGATGAAAGTGAAAGAGTGGGTCCAATGAAGCGATTTTTATTGGACGACTAAGTTTGACTACAGCCCGGCAGGGCCATGCATAGGAAGTCATGAAATGACCAACCCTTTGAAGAACAAGGTGGCGATCGTCACTGGCGGATCCCGCGGCATCGGTGCCGCTATTGTTCGACGTTTGGCTGCGGATGGCGCGACGGTGGTGCTGACTTACCATGCCTCTCCCGGCAAGGCCGAAACACTGGTCTCGGAAGTTCTGGCGTCGGGCGGGAAGGCGAAGGCGATCCAAGCTGACGCAGGTAATCCGGATCAGGTCAGAGCAGCGGTCAATGACGTGTTCGAAGCCTTTGGCAAGATCGATATTCTAGTGAACAATGCTGGCATTCTCGTTCTGGGAAATCCTGGAGAAGTGACATCCGAGGATTATCAGAGAATGCTGGCTGTCAACGTCACTGGCATGGTCGCTGCCACCGAGGAAGCGTTGAAGCATATGGGGCAAGGGGGGCGCATTGTTCATATCGGTAGTAATGTCACTCAATATGTCGGGTTTGGCACTATTTCACTTTACACCCTGACCAAGGGCGCCGTATCTGGCTACACGAGAGGGTTGGTGCGTGATCTGGGGCCGCGTGGCATCACGGTCAACACGGTTCAACCTGGCCCAGTGGAGACCGACATGAATCCCATAGATGGCCCCGTGGCCGAGGTGATGCTTCCCCGGTTGGCGGTTGGACGCTATGGCCAGGGTAAAGACATTGCCGGCGCAGTGGCTTACCTGGTGAGTCACGAGGCGGACTTCGTCACGGGCGCCGAGTTGTTGGTGGATGGCGGTTTTTCCGCCTAGTCCATGATGAGAGGCTTCCTCGTGAGATTTAGCCTCTTATGTTTGTACAACTGGAACTTCAGCCTGGTCATTGGGCTGATGATGATCCCTCCTATTGAATCTACCCCGCATCTTGTCAGATTGGCGAATTCCACACGTCGAGGCTGATCAGCCAGCCATCATCTTGCTCCCAAGCGAATACGTTCTCGACGGATATTACCGTTGGATATTCGGCGACATCGCTTGATTGATAGCGTCCGATGAACCGCTCACATCGCGGCATGATAGGTCCAGGAATATTTTGCATGGATCACCCATGCTTTGTGCATGGCGCAAGAGGGTATGGAAACGGTGGGTCGAGAAGAGCGCCGAGTCTACGACGATGATCTTTTTGCCTTCCATGGCGAGGCGTTCCCGGAGCTCTTGGTCGAAAGGGCAGCTTGCTGCTATGCCCCAGCTACCCGGCCATCGGCGGGTGGCACGATGCTGGGGCGCCGGGCAAGTGTGACGCTCAGACCCGACCCGACGGCGAGACACAAAGCGATGCATAGCATTGATACGACGAAAGCGTGGGTGATGGCTGACGGATCATCCTGGAGGCCGAGAAGGGAATAGAAAATGCCACCAATGATCGCGACGCTCAGCGCGGCGCTGACTTGCAGCGTTGACGTGGCGATGCCTGCGATCATGCCTGAAAATGCCGGTGCGACTCGACTCGTCACCATCCGCATCAAGGTGGGCAGCGCAAGTCCCTGGCCAAATCCAATCGTGAAGAGCAGGCCCGCGAGCGGCACGAATGCCAACGGCATGCCCAGCGGCGTCGTGGCGACCAGCCAGACCAGGCAGAGGAAGCCGCCGGCTTCAAGCGCCATGCCAATGGCATTGACGTAGACGCCAACGACGCGCGTGCCCAGTGGGGCTGCCAGCGGTCCCAGTAGAAATCCCGCTCCGAACGGCAGGAAGATCAGGCCCGCACTGAGGGCATTCAGATGCAAGGCGCCCTGCAGGAACACCGAGAAGAGAAGGAAGAACGCAGCAATCGTGTAGAACAACAGCGCGATCAAGAGTGCCCGTCCCAGGCCCGGCGCTTTTAGCGCGGCAGGAGACAGCAGTGGAGCGCGCCCCGTACTGGCAAGCCTGCTTTCATAACGCCAGAAGTACCACGCCAACGGCGGCACTGCGCCGAGCGATAGCCAGGACCACAGGGGCCACCCCGCTTCACGTCCCTCGATGAGCGGTATGATCAGCGCGCCGAGGGTGGCCATCGACAGCACTGTGCCGCCGATGTCCAATCTACGGGCGTGCCGGAGACGCGTATCCTTGAGGAGAGGGATCCCGAACAGCGCGACCAGAATTGCCAGCGGCAGATTGATCAGGAAGATCGCCCGCCATCCCAGCCCTAGCAGGTCCAACGAAATCAAGATGCCCCCGAGAGCCTGTCCGATGGTGGCGGCCAGGCCGAACACGGCGCCATAGAGACTGAGTGCCAGCGGCTTCTCTGTTTCTGGAAAGATCACCTGAATCGAAGCCAGGGCTTGCGGTGCCATGATGGCCGCCGTCACGCCCTGCAGTATGCGCCCGATGATGAGAGCCCAGGGCGACCATGCGATACCGCATAGCGCCGAGGCGACCGCAAAACCGATCAATCCGCAAAGGAACACCCTGCCGCGCCCAAACAGGTCCCCCAGGCGGCCGCCGGTAATCAGTGTCACGGCATAAATCGCGGCATAAGCCGAAATGACCAGTTGCTGGGACGAAGGCGAGGCGCCCAGGTCCTCGCGAATCGAGGGAAGTGCGACATTGACGATGAAGAAATCGAGCGGCGGCAGAAAGGTGCCGACAAGCAGGATCGCAAACATTGCCCAGCGGCGTGGTGCGGGAGGCGTCTTGGTATCAAGTGTCATGAGATAGCCCTTTTTAAGGAACCGATTGGTTCCTAAATGGATAAATTTAATTCCGCTCGAGCATCAGCATCGCGCTATCGACCAGCGCGACCATGTCCGCCTCGAGCCCACCGGTTTTTCCCAGCACGCGCATGCCCTGGATCTGGCAGACCAGAAAGCGTGCCATGGCCTGCTCATCCCCTTCGGCGATTTCGCCGTTTGCCTGCCCACGCACGATCGCGCCGGCATAGAGTTGCTGTATGCGACGAAACATCTGTGCAGCGCGTTCCGCGAGCGCCGGGTCGTGGGCCGCCATCTCGACTGCGATGGCCACAACGAGGCAGCCACGCCGGCCCGCCTCGCCCGAGGAGAGGCGGGCGTAGCGCAGCAGCGAAGCACGAATAGCCTCTTTGACCGTACCGGGCTGCGACAAGAGGTCTGCGGTGGCCCTGAGTCCCTCTGCCATGTATAGGTCGAGCGCCGCGAGCAGCAGCTTTTTCTTATCGCCGAATGCCTTGTAAAGGCTGCCCCGCGACAGTCCCGTGCCTTCGATCAGGTCGGGTAGGGATGTCCCTTCGTATCCATGGTCCCAGAACACATTCATGGCGTCGCGTGCAGCAACGTCCAGGTCGAACTCTCGGGGACGCCCGAGACCAGCGTGAATTGCCATCGATGTCTTTTCCTGTCGAGTCTATATGAGAACCGTTCGGTTCCTATATTAGTCTTCGCTCGCGACTGGGGCAAGCTCTCAGTGTCGTGACCACGAGTAGTCTGGTGGAAGTGCTCTTCGACGGAACTTGGCGTGCCTGATGGAGGTGCAGACAAGGGCGACCGGCTCTGGAGCCTGAACTGCTGCATCGGGGATCTGGCCAGGTGAGCAGGGGCTCCGGCGGAAGGTGGAACGGTCTGCGAAAATCGAGCAGCGGCGTTGACTGCCTACCATTCGGAAGGTAGGCTATCTCGCCAATGAAGAATGCCTTCACGATTTGATCTTCTGACCCATAAGGCTTGCATTCCAGGCGGCATCTTGGGAAGCGCTAGTCTTTGCCAGAAGCGTCGTTGAAATCTCTGGTAGAAGCGCCTTTGAAGAGGGAGCGTTATGAAAGAACGCGACGTTGCCGCTCAATTGGCATCGTGTCGAAAGACGATCGATAATGTTGATGCGGCTTTGGTTTATATTCTTGCTGAGCGTTTTCGGTGTACCAATGAAATCGGCATGTTGAAAGCCGAGCATGATTTTCCTCCGGTGGATGAAGAGAGGGAGAAGTCGCAATATGCTCGCCTGAGAACACTTGCGGATGACGCCGAACTCGATCAAGTTTTTATTGAGAGATTAATGAGGCTGATCATTGACGAGGCTGTGCGACGGCATGGACAGATCGCTGCTGACCATTTAGCCAAGAACGGTTCGGCTACGTAGGGATAGACGGGGGACGGTCAGTACTCCCCGGTAATGGGGATCGCTACGCTGTTTCAGCTGTATGGCCGCATTACGTGGCGTTACTCAGGAGCCACTCTCTGCCCAAGCTTTAGAGTTTATCTTTCGACGACTAAAAAAATGACACCAGCACGATTTGCGGACAGGCTGGTTGAAAATAGTCATATAATGGAGTGGTCGTATGGAATCGTCTGATCCGGGCAACCTCGAAAATCGCCTGGACATCATCGAAGACAAGTTGGCTATCTATAACCTTATCGCCTCACATCCACCAAGTGCCGATACTGGACATGGAGATTACACCCTGTCGGTCTATCGCACGGATGGAATCTTCGATCGCGGCCCCACGTTGGGTGGTGCCCGCGGCGCCAGTAATATCGCATCCTTCATCCAACGCTCCGAGCACGACGCCGCGCGCCACGGCGGCCTGGCGCATTTCGTGGGACTTCCGATGATCGACTTGCGCGATGACAAGGCGGTAGTGACCTCGTATCTACAAATTGTCCACCTCGATCAGGAAGGCGTGCCGCGCGACTTGCCTAGTCATGGAGTTTCGACCGGCTATCGCATTCATCGCGCGGTGGTGAACCGGTGGGAACTGGAAAAGCATGAGGGGCTTTGGCAGATCGCCAAGCGTACCCTGCTGCCAGTTGACGGTACTGATCCGCATCAAGGGCTATTGCGCAAAGGGCTGGATGAGTTACATTTTGACGCACCTTGATCCTCCTGGGGCTGAGCACGGTCCAGGTAATGAAGCGCCGTTATCTTGAGACTCTCGACGGCTTTCACGAAGCCGAAGTTCGGTTTCTGCGCTCTGGGGCACCACTGAATAGCGTTCTCTAGGCCTTTGGATTTTACTGAAATGAGGATTGGTGATTACCATGATTAAAGTAAGGATTGCTGATGAGGTGGACCTGAATTCTGACTATTTAGAGAAGCTGGTATGCCTTATAAACGAAGTCTACGCAGATGCTGAGGCGGGTATGTGGATACCGTCTGCGTCCCGGACTGACAGTGAGGAGTTAAGCTCTCTAGTTCGGGGAGGTAATCTTATGCTGGCTGAGTCTGAAGGCGACTTGGTCGGTGTTGTCAAACTGATTCTTCTCAGTCAGGATGTTGCTGAATTCGGCATGCTTGCCGCTGATAGGAATCAGCGGGGAAAGGGTATTGGGTCGGCATTGGTCGCTCATGCTGAAAAGTGGGCCCTACAGAATGGATGCCGCACAATGCAGTTGGAGCTGCTGACTCCTCGAGGCTGGGAAAATGAAAGCAAGGAATTTCTAAAAAAGTGGTACTCCCGTATCGGCTATAGGCCGGTTGAAACGCAGCCTTTCGAGATAATGTATTCCGACTTGGCAGGGCTGTTGCAGACAGAGTGTGATTTCACTGTCTGGCACAAGCATCTGTAAATAATCACCGGGACGATGGGCAAGGAAAGTGATTGTCGCTGAAATAGGCTCTTGATATGACACATCACGGGTTTTCACCGTTCATGATGTGTAGTCCTTGAGTATGATGGTTGCCATATTTCAACCGCTCTTCGTTGAATTCTCTATTTTTCGGCCCAAATGTTCCGCGAGCTGCTGCGTGGATGAAGTCCGTTGTCACTAGCTATTCAAGGATGGATGCAATGCGGGGCAAAGCGTGGTCTTTCACGTCTGTTTTTCATTTCACGCTACGAGCCATCATACTCGTCATATTGGTACTTGGCGCTGCGTACCAGGCTCGCTCCGCCGAGCCTGCTGACGATGCGAGGCCGGTGGTGGATCATTTGCTGAAATTGGTTGATGAGCGCCTTGCCATCGCATCGGATGTCGCAGAGGCTAAGTGGAATTCTGGTGATCCCATCGATGCCCCGGCACGAGAAGCAAAGATTGTAGATCGGGTCGTGGTCGAAGCCACACGAGCGGGTGTCGATGCGTCATTTGCCCTGGAATTTTTCAGGCATCAGTTTGATGCCAGTAAACTCATCCAGCATCGACTCCATGATCGATGGCAACGAACGAAACACCCACCCTTTGACGCTCCGCCAAGCCTTGCTGAATATATCCGCCCCAAGCTCGATCAGCTGACGCCACAATTGATTGAGTCGCTCCGAGATTTCAAGCGCATTACCGTCAACGCGAGTATTCGGCGATATATTGAAAACCGGTCAGAGACCTTGATAAACGACGGAATAGGAGGTGAGGCAAGAGAGGTCGCATTGCGTCCTTTGCTGGAAACTTCTGTCTTGAATGAATCGTTTTGAATAAATCATTTTGAATAAGCCGTTTTGAATAAGCCGTTTTGAATAAGCCGTTTTGGATAAATAGCTTTGAATAAATAGGAGCGCAGGCTGGTAGCAAGTCCCAAAAGAGCAGGTCGAAAAGACCTTGCGAAAAGACCTTGATTGACCAGGCCCCGACATGATGGTCGCTGCGAAAGCGGGTCGAAGGGGGGCCGTCGAGCCTCAGCCCACGTTGCTTTTCTTATCGATTCTAGCCTGGTTTCACCGGTACGGCGGGCCGATCTTGACAAATATTCTACTAGAAGGTAGATATGCCAATCATGACCAATCCCACAAGTACCGCTGACAAAATCCTGCAATGCGCGCGCTCCCTGATCATCGCTGGGGGGTACAACGGCTTCAGCTATGCAGACATCGCCGAAGTCGTAGGCATTCGCAAGGCGAGCATTCACCATCATTTTCCCAGCAAGGTCGATCTGGTGCGTACGCTTCTGGAGCGATATCGCGAGGAGGCGGAAGCAGGGATTGCTGCGCTGGAACGTTATAACCCTGACCCCGCAGATCAACTTCGCGCCTATGCAAACTACTGGGCGGCGTGTATCGCCGATCCCACCAGCGCCTTCTGCGTATGCGCCTTGCTCGCGAGCCAGATACCTGTGCTGCCGCCAGAGATCGTGCTCGAGGTTCGGGCGCATTTCCGCATGCTATCGGCATGGCTCACCGCTGTGCTGGACAAGGGCGCAGCGCAAGGCGTGTTCGTTCTGGCCGGTACCGCTCGATCCGAGGCGGAGGGATTCGTGGCGGGCGTACACGGTGCGATGTTGTCGGCTCGGGCCTATGGCGACGATAAGGTGTTCAAGGTCGTCACTGATTCCCTGATGGAAAAGCTCGTGCCGAATCGCTCGTAAAACCGAGCTGGCAAGGAAGGCTTCTGCACGATTTCATTGTCTACCATCCAGTAGGTAGACAACAAGCCGAATCCCTGTTAGCCTTGGATCGGAAGGCGGCTAAACCCGTCCACATCAATCCATTTGCCTATCTACTAGTAGATAACCTGGAGTCAACATGTTACGTCAACTTGTGGTGGGATTTGTCACTGCCGCGGCCATTGGCTCGGCGGCTATCGCTCAGAGCGCCATGGCTGAGCCCATGAACGTGCGCGGCGACGTGGTCAGCTTCAGCGGTCAGATATTGAAGGTGAACACGCGTGAAGGCGAGACCGTCGACATTGCGCTGGCGGAGGGAGCGGTGGTTTCGGGTGTCAGCCGTGCAGCGATTACCGACATCAAGCCCGGCGATTACGTCGGTATCGCTTCGCTTCCCATGAAGGACGGCGGTAGTGGCGCGCTCGAGGTGCTGATATTCCCGCCAGCCCTGAAGGGCGCCGGCGAGGGCAGTTTCGGTTGGGATCTGAAGCCCCAAAGCACCATGACCAACGCCACGGTCGCAGACGCCGTCAAAGGTGTGGATGGCCGAACCGTTACCGTCACTTATCACGGGAAAGAGAAGACAATCACCATCCCCGAAGGAACGCCTGTCGTGACCCTGGCACCGGCCACCAAGGCCGATCTGACGTCTGGAGCGGTCGTCTTCGTCCCCGTCGAGAAAAGCACGGATGACAGCTTGACCGCGAAGCAGGTCGTCGTTGGCGCCAATGGTGTCGTCCCGCCGATGTGAGTGGAGGTCGCCACCGGCCTGGATTCAGGATTCTGCCAGGCCGGTGGCGCGTTCGATCTCGCAAACGTTGCGCTGTCTCGACCCATGCCGCTAAACCATCAGGACCGACCCATGAATCAGGAGACGCAACCGCTCCGCTCGACACCTCTCCAATCGACACCGCGTCGGCGAGCCATCTTCATCCGACGCCATGCCGTGGTTACCCGCCTGTCGCACTGGCTGAACGTGGTGTGCCTGAGCTTTCTGATATTGAGTGGTCTCCAGATATTCAACGCCTACCCGCAACTCCACTGGGGCCAATACGGCATGGATTCCGATCCTGCCTTTCTCACGATAGGGGCGAGCGAGAGCCACGGGATGCCGCATGGCTTCGTCGAGATCGGCAGTGTCTCCGTGCCCACCACGGATTTCCTGGGCCTGTCGAAGGTGGAAGGCGAGTGGACGCCGCGTGCGTTTCCGACGTGGCTTACCTTTCCGTCCTATCAGGATCTTGCCGCTGGCCGGAACTGGCACTTCTTTTTCGCCTGGGTGTTCGTCATCAACGGTCTCGTCTACCTGGGATATGGTCTCGTCAGCGGACATTTCCGGCGTGACTTGACGCCGAAGGCGCAGGAGCTCGCACCGCGTCATTTCTGGCGGGAAATCGTCGATCATGCCCGCTTGCGCTTCCCCGCCGGCGAAGCTGCCCGGCACTATAACGTGCTCCAGAAATTGACCTACATCGGTGTCATGGCAGGGCTGCTACCGCTGATGATACTGACGGGGTTGACCCTGTCGCCGGGCATGGACGCCGCGTTTCCGGCTCTTCTCGATATCTTTGGCGGGCGCCAGTCCGCCCGATCGCTTCACTTCATCACCGCTTCGCTGCTGGTCGTGTTCGTGGTCGTTCACGTCGCCATGGTCATCCTCTCGGGGCCCTGGAACAACCTGCGCTCGATGGTCACGGGTCGCTATGCGATCCGCAGCAAGGAGCCTGACGCATGACAGATCTCAAGCGCCGTCGCTTTCTGATCGGCAGTGCGCTGGGCGTGAGCGCGCTGGCGCTGTCCGGCTGCGACAGGCCGGAACAGAGCCCCGAAGTGGGAGGCGTGATTCGCTCCGCCGAGAAGCTGACCATGAGCGCCCAGAGACTGCTGCTGGGCCGTGACGCGCTCGCCCGCGAATTTGCCGAAACGGACATCTCGCCAGCGTTCCGCGTAAACGGAACCAGCGCCCCGGACGGTGAGGCGTATGCGCAACTGGTCGAAGGCAACTTCGCCAACTGGCGGTTGAAGATCGACGGGCTCGTCGACCGGCCGCTGGAGCTCTCGCTGGCGGATCTCAAGAAGCTTCCTGCTCGCACCCAGATTACCCGTCACGACTGCGTCGAAGGGTGGAGTGCCATCGCCAAATGGACCGGTGTTCCGCTCGGAAGTCTTCTGGCGGCGACTGGACTCAAGCCCTCGGCGCGATTCGCGGTCTTCCATTGCGCTGACGAGCTCGAAAAGACGCTCGACGGCAGTGGCCGATACTATGAAAGCATCGACCTCATCGACGCTTTCCATCCGCAGACGATCCTCGCGTACCGGATGAATGACCAGGAACTATCGGTGGGCCATGGCGCACCGCTGCGTCTCAGAGTCGAGCGGCAGCTGGGCTACAAGCAGGCCAAGTACATCATGCACATCGAGATCGTCGATAGTTTCGCCGCCTTGTGGGGCGGCAACGGCGGCTTCTGGGAAGATCGGGGATACGAATGGTACGCCGGCATTTAAGTCGTTCGCCAACCCCAACCAGGGCGTTCGATCACCAATCGACTTCTCAGGCAGCGCCTGGAAACGATTCGAGTTCTGGGATTTGTCGTTTGTCACGGGATTTAAATGACATCTTCAGTCCGTTAATGGATGGCTGTATGAACAATATGTTGGATCCCTGTCTTGAGTTATCGATGAGATCACGGTGGCTCAAGGCATATTACTTTTTCCGATTCGGATTTTCAGTCCTGTGGGTCGCGGCGTCGATGACCTTGGGACTTCAATCTGCCGAGATTGCGACGATTTTACTGATCTTATATCCTGCCTGGGATGCGGTGGTTAACTTTATAGGTGCGCAGCAATTTGGCGGGCTGAGTTGGAATAAAGCGCAAGCCGCCAATGTCGTGGTAAGTGCGGTCGCAACGTTTGCCGTGGTCGTCAGCCTGCAACTGGGTGAAGATGTTGTTCTCTCTGTGTTCGGATCATGGGCCATTCTATGGGGGTTGTTGCAAGTCAATACCTCCTTGGGGTTTTGGAAAGGTCTTGAGGCCCAATGGGCAATGGTCATGATACTGGGTGGTGCTCAGTCTATCTTTGTGGGTGCCTTTTTTATTTGGCTGTCACAGTTTGCAGTGCCATTGATAACCAACGTGGCTTATTATGCATCGCTGCATGCTATCTGTTTTTTCATTGCGGCAATGTGGATGACCGTGAGTGATTTTCGCCGCTGATGCTCTTCGTCTGGGGAGTGCCACTGATATGAGATGCTTCCTCGATTTCGATTCACTTTCTGCGCATCTTGTAGCAGGCGCTGGACTCTCAGGGACTTCCGGGGAGGCAGTCCAGCACGTAGATGTCCGTGTATGAAAAAATAACCCGGCTATGGAAAAGAGTCAGCGGGGACCGTTTGCCATACCGGGTTGAAGCGGCCGCAGGGACGCTAGCCAGAACAGTAAATTTTGGCGACAGAGTTCTATTCCGTGTTTCAACTGCCAAAACACCGGGCTCATGGATTTCTATCAATAAATTGCTTTTATCTTTATTTATTTGGTGATTATTGCGAAGTGTAAAGGGTTTTTTTATCTTGTGAACCCCTTAAGTTTACTGAGGGTTTCGGGGCTTTTCAGGAGTGCTGCTGGCGCCAAAAAGCCAAGTTTGCTTCAGATCGCTCCATTTGACGCAGTGGTCCGATGCATCACGGGCCGGCGTGTCGATAAAACCACTGAAGTGCCAGCTGATTCCATCCGTTCGCCTGTGCTCATGAAACATTTCGATACAAACTGATGGGACGTTCTTGATCCGGATCAATTCGTCTTATGGAGGAAAGAGTCACAGTGTGAGCGGGCTAGGAAGCCTGTTCGCACAGGGACGGTAACGCAGGACGCGTCAGGCAGGGATGCGTCGGCAGGAAGCCGTGAACGGCCGACAGGGAAGTAGGGCATAGGGGGAGCCGGTTCGACCGGTTCCCCCTTTCGTTGGGCGGAAGGCTCCGCTCATGGCGTTGCCGGGATCATTGCGAACGTCGGTGCCATGGTCCAACGTGATAGCTGCGGGTTGCTCCCTGACGGCAATTCGTTGATACCTGGCCGTGTCACGCGTGGCGAACGGCGATGCCTTGGGGGAAGAGGTTGCGAGCACCGATATGATGGATTGGATTTCCCAGAACAGCCCGGCCATCACGGCCTTGACCAGCGTGTGTACGCTCTTCGTCTGGCTGTTCTACGCGCAACTGCTTTACCTGAATTTCAGACGCCAACGTCAACCCAAGATCATCATCAATCGTGGCTTCGGCCGCACGCTGCAGGCCCGCTGCGTCATCAGCAACATGAGCCCCGAGCCGATCTTCATCGAACACATCGTCGCGATACTCCACACCGACCAGGGGACGCTCTCCAAGGATATGATCGACTTCGAGGCGTCGCCGGACGAGCGAGACGAGGCCAGTCGCTTGATCGAGACCACTCGGCAGGGGCCGATGCTCTCCGGCAGCTACAATCATATCGGCACTTTCCAAGACATCATCGGCCGTATTCTTCGTTTTCACGGACTCCCCTCCGACGACTTTCAGTCGGTCGATGGGCGCACGCTCCAGTCGATAGAGCTGCGGGTCATCGCCGTCTACGGCAGTGAGGACTCGCCCGTGGGGGCCGCCAGAACCTTCGAGCTGACCATGGGTGAATCGGGCGAGGCGCTCGTGCCGACGCGTCTCGTGACTCGCCGATACGCTTCGCGTCCGAGGCGTCATCGGGTGCGTCAATGGATCCGCGACCTGGACGAATAGCGCTCTCTCGCCTCGAGACGCCTGCGTTCTTTTCCCGCGGGCTGGGGCAGGCGATCCCTGTCGAGCGCATGATTACCGGGCCAGGTGTCGGGGGCGGTCAGCGCCGAGCGCGCTGGCCGGTGGAGATTCACGTTGGCGTAATCGGGCTTTCTGCACCACATTGAGCATTGCATCAGGGATGGTGCGGGGTCCACATACCCAAACATGCCGCCAGGGACGCTAGGCAAGGAAGCCTCGGGAGGCTTGGTGTGGATGCGGCCGGCTGGCGACAGCCGGATCCCCGTGCATCGAATTTATTTTGCGTTAGATGATCTGTATCAACTTATTTCGCGAATAACGGGTCTACCGTGGGGCGGTACCAGGGAGGTACCGAATCAACGGAAGGAAGCCGCAGGAAGCGGTTCTCACAGGGACGCACGGCAGGATGCCGTGGAGCTGATTGGCAAGGAACAGCAGCGTATCTGAGGCCTGTCACGACAGGGTCTCTTATCCGCTGTGCTGATTGCCTGAACTGGATTACCCACCGGTCTTGCCTGCCTTCCCCCCGAACCGATGACCGCCGGCCGAAGCCGCCGCTCGTCGCTCTTCTTCCTGCTTTAGAATCAGTTCTCCCGCCGGGAGGCTGTCGCCCCGCGCTTTGCCGATACCGGCCCATTGCGCCCCGAAGCCCGTTTCGCCCCTTTCCTTGGCCGCGGCATTCAGTGCCTTGCCGAGATCGTAGGTATTTGGATAGGCCGGGATCTCATCGCGGTCGGCATCTTCGGCCCAAGCGGTAAACCGATTGACCAGGCAGCGCGCAGGTCGACCGGAAACCGCACGCGTCATCACGGTGCCCTCGCCGGACACCAGGCGAGCCCGATAGGCTTCGTCGGCCGCGCTCTCCGGGCAACGGATGAAAGCCGTTCCCAATTGCGCGGCTGCCGCCCCCCAGTCCAGGGCGTGCTGGATATCGGCACCATCCATCAGGCCGCCCGCCGCGATGATCGGCAGAGATATCTCCTGGACGAGCTGGCGGGTCAGTGCTTGTGTCGATTGTCCTTCGTCAGTGGCATCGGGGTCGAACACGCCGCGATGGCCTCCCGCGCCCCACCCCTGGGCGACGATCGCATCGAGCCCGCACTCCGCGATCTGCCGGGCCTCGGCAAGGCAGGTTGCGGTCGCCATCAACCGGCATCCCGCCTGGCGCAGCGCCTCGATCTGCTCGGGCCGGGGAAGGCCGAAATGGAAGCTGACGACCGCAGGGCGGGTCTCGAGCAGGACTTCGAGCATGGCGTCGCTGGCCGGGAAGGACGAATAGATCTCCCTCAACTGCGCCGGTGGGGTCGCGCCGAACGACTCGAACAGCGGGCGGGCGCGCTCGATCCAGCGGCGTTCGCGGTCGTTGTCACGCAGCGCCGGCGCGTGACAGAAGACGTTGACGTTGAACGGCCGAGTCGTCAGGGCGCGGGTTTCCCGAATGGCCTTGCCTGCGCCCTCCGGCGTCGACGCGCCAACCCCCAGGGCGCCAAGCCCGCCGGCGTTGGAGACCGCGGCCGCCATGGCCGGTGTCGCGACGCCCGCCATGGGCGCCTGGAAGATCGGCGCTTTCAACCCAAGGTCGTTGATGAATTCGCAAGTCATGTCGCTATCTCCCCAGTCATGGCGTTGTTTCCCCGGTCATGGCGCTATTCAAGTGGTGTTGCGGCCCGGGCGTTCCATCGTCATCCGGTTAGGCCGCCAGCGGCTGTGCTGGGCCGAAACATTCGTAGCGGCGATCGCCGGCCGCCACGCCACGGGTTTCCAGCATCCGATCGACCCGGCTCATCATCGGTAGCGGCCCGCAGAAATAGTAGGTCGCTCCCCACCCGCCAATCCAGCGTTCGAGGTCTGCCGGTTCCAGCTCGCCGCGCTTGATCCCGGAGTCGCCGGCGCCGTCCGCTTCGCCTGGCTCGCTCAAGCACACGTGCAGGCTGAAGTTCGGATGACGGCTGGCCAGCGTCTCCAGTTCGCGGGTGAACGGTCGCAGCCCGCCGTGGCGTACGGCCTGGATGAAGATAACCGGCTGCGACGGGGAGGCGTGCAGTGCCGCGTGGGCCATGGAGACCAGCGGTGTGGCACCGATGCCGCCGGCGATGAAGACCAGCGGCTTGTCCGCCGATTCCGGCAGCTCGAGCGTGAACGCACCGCACGGCGGTGAGAGCTCGATCCGGTCGCCCTGGGCCAGGTCGTCGTGAATGCGGTTCGAGACATCGCCCCCGGGAGCCTCGCCATCCCCGACCTCACGTTTGACGCTGATTCGATAAGCCGCGGCGCCCGGCGCGTTGGAGAGACTGTAGTTGCGCATGGCGGTGTGGCCATCGGCATCCTGCACGCGAATCGAGACATACTGCCCTGGCAGGTGCGCGGGCGGCTCGCTGCCGTCCGCCGGCACCAAATAGAGGGAGACGATGTTGTCGCTCTCGCGCTCGCGCCGCACGATCGTGAACGGCTTGAATCCCGCCCAACCCTGATGTTCGCGCTGTTCGGCGTAGATCGTCCGTTCGCGCTCGATGAACACCCTGGCCAGTTCGCCGTAGGCCGCAGCCCAGGCATCGAGCACCTCGTCGGTGGCGGCGTCGCCCAGCACTTCCCGGATCGACGCCAGCAAGTGCTCGCCGACGATCGGATAGTGTTCCGGCTGGATCGTCAACGAGGCGTGCTTCTGGGCGATCACCTCGATGGCATCGGCGAGCGCCGCCGGATCGTCGATATGCTGGGCGTAGGCGAGAATGGCGCCGGCCAGGGCCCGCTGTTGACCGCCAGAGCGCTGATGCGCGGGATTGAAGTAGTGCCGGACCTCGGGGTGGTGCTCGAACAGGCGGGCGTAGAAGTGGCGGGTCAGTGTCTCGCCATGCTGTCTCAGCACCGGGATGGTGCTCTTGACGATATCGATCTGGGCGGTGGTTGGCATCTCGACTCCTCTGGCAGGATTTTAATCGGTATTTTAAATGCCTATTTAAATGGGAGTATCATTTACCAAATTATGGCTGTCAAGCGCTGATGAAACTGACGACGCACACCGATTACGCCCTGAGACTGCTGATCTACCTGGCGGTGAGGGACGACCAGATGCCGGCCACGGTACAGGCCGCTGCGACACACTACGGCATCTCCACGCATCATCTGGCCAAGGTCGCCCAGACACTGGTGCAACTGGGGTACGTGGCCAGCCTGCGCGGGCGGGGCGGCGGCCTGCGGCTTCAGCGGCCCGCCGAGGAGATCGGCATCGGCGCGCTGGTGAGGCAAACCGAAAACCTGGAGCTGCTGGAGTGTTTCGGGCCGGAATCGACCTGTCCGATCGAACCGGGCTGCCGCCTGAAGGGCGTGCTAGCCAAGGCCCAGCAGGCCTTTCTCGCCGTGCTCGACGGCTATGTGCTGGCCGACCTGGTCGAGAATCGCCAGGCGCTGCGCGTGCTGCTGGGCCATCCGGCCTGAATGGCTCGCCCCCGGGCAGGGCGAGCCGGATCGTTCATCGATTGACATCCACGACGAGGCGACCGCGGACGCTGCCGGCCAGGAGCCCGCTCGCCGCATCGATGGCCTGCGACAGGCCGATATCGGTCGTCGTCCACTCCAGCCTCTCCAGGTCGAGTTCCGTGGCCAGGCGGGACCAGGCCTCCGTCCGTTCCGCATGGGGCCTGAACACGCTGTTGATGCCGAGCAGCGACACGCCTCTCAGGATGAACGGCGCGACGGTGGCCGGGAAATCCATCCCCTGGGCCAGCCCGCAGGCCGCCACCAGCCCATCGGACTGGGTCTGCGCGCAGGCGTTGGCGAGGGTGTGGCTGCCGACCGAGTCGATGACCGCCGCCCAGCGCGTCTCGTCCAACGGGCGCCCCGGTTTCGACAGCGGCTCCCGTGGCAGGATCTCCGAGGCGCCGAGAGACTCCAGGTGTTGCCGTTCTTCCGGGCGCCCGGTCGAGGCGACGACACGATAGCCCCGGCTTGCCAGCAGCATGATGGCGACACTGCCGACGCCGCCGTTGGCACCGGTGACGAGAACGTCGCCGCGGCCCGGCTCGAGCCCGTGTCGCTCCAGCGCCATCAGGCTCAGCATCGCCGTGTAGCCCGCCGTGCCGATCGCCATGGTTTGCCGTAGGTCGAGGCCGCGGGGAAGGGCGGTCAACCATTCCGAGCGCACCCGGGCCATCTGCGCCAGCCCGCCCCAGTGCGATTCGCCGATTCCCCAGCCGTTGATCAGCACCCGGTCGCCCGGTTGCCAGGCCGGGTCATCGCTCTGCTCCACCGTGCCGGCCAGGTCGATGCCGGGCACCATCGGGAACCGGCGGATCACCGGCCCCTTGCCGGTGATCGCCAGGGCGTCCTTGTAGTTGAGCGTGCTCCACGCCACGCGGACGACAACGTCACCCGGCGGAAGGGCATCGGGCGCCAGCCGAGACAGCGTCGCCTCGGATGACCGGTCTTCGTGCTGGCTGACCACAATGGCATTGAACATGGCTGTCTCCTCGGCCGGGAACGGGTGTCGTGGAATCGCGAGCGGCGAGCGGCCGGATCACCGCCGCTCTAGCGCTGGCGCGCAGATGACGATGAAGCACGCCAGGATGCCCAACAGGCAGAAAGCATAGTGCAGGGTGATGAAGTGGGCGGTAAAGCCGATCGCCGGTGGGCCCACCAGCATCGCGCCGTAGCCCAGTGTCGAGACGCTGGCGATCGCCACGCCTGGCGACGTCTCCGGATCGTTGGCGGCGCGAGTGATCGCCAGCGGCATGATCAGGGCGTAGCCCACGCCGAGCAGCACGAAGCCCGCCAGGGCGGTGTAGAGATTGGCAAACAGCACCGCCAGCAGCACGCCGGCCAATGCCGAGGATCCGGCAAAGCGCGCTGCTTTCCTCGGGCCGAAGGCCGATATCAGGCGATCCCCCATGAGCCGCATGATCACCATGGCCACCGAGAACACGGTGTAGCCGAGCGCCGCCTGCGCTTCGCTGGCCGACGTCACCGCCACCAGGAAGAGCGCGCTCCAGTCCGCCATGGCGCCTTCGCCGATCGAGGCGCACATGGCAATGATGCCCACCCATAGCAGGCCGCCCCTGGGCAGCGGGAACAGGCTGCCGCCGGAGGCGCGGGGGCGGGTTTCGGACTGCCAGCGAATGTGGGCAACCCAGCTCGTGATGGCGTAGAGCGACAAGGCGAAGACGGTGAAGTGCACCGCCAGCCCCAGTTCCAGCTTGACCGCCAGGTAGCCGGCGGCGGCACCGAGGCCGGCACCCAGGCTCCACATCGCATGCAGCGACGACATCACTCGCCTGCCGATGTATCGCTCCGCCTCGCCGGCCCAACTGTTCATGGCCACGTCCATGGCGCCGTGGGCGCCGCCGAACAGGAACAGCGCGGGCGCCAGCAGCCACAGTCCGGGGGCCAGCGCGATCAGGATCAGCGCCAGGGTGTAGAAGATCGCGATGGCGAGCGTCGTGCGTGCCGCGCCGAAGGCGTCCGAAGCGCGGCCGGCGAGCGGAAAGGAGACGATGGCGCCCAGCGCGAGCAGCAGTAGCAGCAGCCCCAACTGGCCGCCGTCGATCCCGTTTTGCTGAACGACGGTGGGGATTCGCGACGCCCAGGCGCCGAACAGCCCGCCATTGAGGATGAAAGCGGCGGCAACGGCGAGCCAGATCCGGCGTGCACTAGGCATGAATGATCTCCATCCCATCCTGATTGAAATCCGCGACGGCGGTGGTGTCGGCGTCGGTGATGAGGCAGTCCAGGTGCTCCGGTGCAACGGCGCGGTAGCGCGCGCGGCGACCGATTTTCTCGCGCGAGGCCAGGGCGATCGTTCTGGCCGCCACCCGTGTCATCGCAAGCTTGAGCTGCGACTCGTGCAGGTCATCGGCACTGAGGCCGAATGCCGGGTCGATCCCGCAGACGCCGAGCACGGCGATGTCGACATGGATATCCGTCGTGGCCAGCAGCGCGGCATCGCCGACATTGATGCCGCCGCTGGGGCTCAATTTCCCGCCCAGCATGAACACCTCGACGCCGTTCTTCTGGCAGGCCACGGCAATCCATGGCGAGGGGGTCATGACCAGCAGGCCGGGCTGCGGCTGCAGCCGCTCGGCCATCGCCAGCAGGGTGGTGCCGCCATCCAGCAGCAGCGTCGACGCGCCCTCGATTTCGCGTAGCGCGCGGGAGACGATTGCGGCCACCGCAGGGTTCTGGCTCGAGGTTCGATACTGCATCGGCGGTGACGGAGGCGCAGCGGAGACCGCGCCGCCGCGCACCCGTTGCACCTCGCCCCGTTGCTCCAGGGCGATGATGTCGCGGCGGATCGTATCCAGCGACACCTCGAACTCCACGGCAAGCTCCTGCGCGATCAGTTCATCGCCGTTCGCGAGCCGTGCCAGGAGTTTCTGCTGCCGGGTCTGGGGTACATTGAGCATATCGCCTTTCCTGCAAGATTTTGCGACAATGTGCATGAAGCTGCATTTTTGTGCAATCATGCGTGGCCGCCGACGTCGAACGGTCACTATGGACTCAGTGGGTGTAAGGCTTGCCGGTTGTGATGACATAACAGTGGCAGTGGGGACTAGATTTAGACGTGATCAACAGAGGAGATCACTGATGTCCCAACAGACCTGTGCATGCCCGAAGTGCGATTGCAAAGTCACCGACCGGTCGGTCGAGGCAGACGGCAAGTTGTATTGCTGCGAGGCCTGCGCCAATGGCCACGCCGATGGAAGCAAGGACTGCGGCCACGACTGCCAGTGCGGCTGACCCCTAGGCCCCGGCGGCATGGTGCCGCCGAGGCCGTCTTCATCGGCTGAAGCGCGGTAAGCCTGCTGACCTGTTTCTGCATCTGCCCATCGATGGCATCCCCTCCCAACCCCTCCAACTCATCGAGTCTCCGCTTCCACGCCGCGAGCCATCTTCGCGGATCTGAGGGACGATGATCCGTGCCGGTCGCGTGCCTGGTAATCCGCTGGCGGGCGAGCGAATCCGTGACGCGGCCATGGTGCGCCGTAGCGGCGTGATTCGGCACTGTCGGAGTGATTCGGTGCTATCGAAGTGATTCAGTACCATCGAAGTGATTCAGTACCAACGACGGCGGAATGGGTCAGGATCGACTAGGCTCGAGTTGATTATCTTGACCCAGTCAAACCGGTGGCTTGCTTATGACCCGCTCAATTTCGCCGAACGATTTGATGATCCGAAGGCTGCAAAGTATTCATCCATTGTCGAACGAAGAGGTTCGAGCGCTTGGAGAGTTACCCCTGGAGGTAGCGTCGCTGGAATCGGGTCACGATATCGTGCGCATGGGGGACCGGCCCAAGCAGTGCTGCGTGGTGATCGAGGGCTTTACCTGCATCTACAAACTGACGTCCGAAGGCGGGCGTCAGATCATGGCCATCCATGTCCCGGGGGACATCCCTGACATCCAGAGCCTGCACCTGGGATTGATGGATTTTGGCCTCGCAGCGATCAGTGCCTGCACCGTGGGCTATATCCCCCACGAGAAGATACAGCAGATGTGCGAAGCCCATCCCCGGCTGGGGGTGGCCCTGTGGCGCGAGACCCTGATAGACGCGGCGATATATAGAGACTGGATGCTCAATATTGGCCAGCGTGAAGCTTTTGGAAGGGTGGCGCATCTGGTCTGTGAGCTGATGGTGCGCCTCAAGGCGGTGGGCCTCACTGAGGGGGATTCCTTCAAGTTCCCCGTTACTCAAGCCAATCTGGCCGATGCCTTCGGTATCAGCTCGGTTCATATGAGCCGTGTCTACGGGGCTCTCGCCGCGAGCGGACTCCTCAAGGTCACCCGGACTCGGATCCAGGTGCTCGACTGGGACGAGCTGCTGGAGGCCGGGGACTTCGACCCGACTTATCTCCATCTCGAAAAGAGCACTCCAGCCTAGAGGATGACGTTTTGGGGTCGGCAGCGGAGCGCTGCTGGCCCTTCTCTTTCTGAGCCGATTTTTAACGCCGTATTGCCGAGTGCAGGCAGTTTTCGTACAGAACCTGGAAGCGAGGTGACAGAGGATGCGTGGTTTTCTACTGATTTCAGGCTTGTTCCTGGCTGGCCTGAGCGGACTGGTACAGGCTGACGACGCCTGCGACGACGCCACCACCCAGCAGGAGATGAACGCGTGTGCAGGCGAGGGCTATCAAGCCGCGGACAAGGCGCTGAATACCACCTATGACGAGATCATGGGCCGGCTCGATGGTGATTCCAGGGAGCGCCTGAAGACAGCCCAGAGGGCCTGGATCGAGTTTCGCGACGCCGAATGTGATTTCGTGAGTGGGCCCACTTCGGGCGGTAGCGCCAACTCGATGGTGAAGGCCGGCTGCCTGGAAGACCTGACACGGCAGCGCACCGAAACGTTGAAGCGCTACTCGCAGTGCGAGGAGGGCGATATGAGCTGCCCGGTTCCCCGGCAATGAGGGCTCACGCTGCGCCGTGACGGTGGTTGCGGAGGTCGGGTGTCGTCCAGGCGAAGCCCGATTTATCCAAGGTGGATAGCGTATCGTTGGGCTGCCGGATGAGAAGCCCTAACCACGCATTGCGGTGGCCTGCCGAGGCCGGAAGTTTACGGTTTTCCAGAAGCCATCAGCGGTCTGAAACGGTCACGCTGGGCCCAGAGGGTCATCCCGCCGGTTGCCACCAAGATGGCAGCGAGTGGCAGTCCGTCCGGGTTCAACACCACATGGAACGCCACGATCACCGCCATGACAGGCGCAAGCAATGCCAAGCCGAGTGCAGGCGCCCGATTGCTCAGCAGTAACGAAGCGCCGATCAGTTCGATGATTTTCATCAAGGGCCAGATAAACCCGGCCTCCTTGAGAGCGGTTTCAAAAGCCAAGCCCGCTACAGACGTTGGCGGATGGATAAGGTGCGATCCGGTGAATAGATACCAGAAGCCATCCATCGCGCCGATCAGGAAGATGCTTCCAAGCACCAGTCTCGGGCCGGTATCGACCAATAAAACCTTTGCCTGCGGTAGCGAGAGCTCCATCTGAATCCCTTTCAGCTATAAGTTGAATGTTGACCGATGGAAGATCATTATGCGGTGAATTTCAGCGCAGAGAAGCGAATAGTCTTCATTTGGCATGAATGAAATTCAGATCAGAAATCTGGACCTGAACCTGCTCCTGGTTTTCCGTGTGTTGATGGACGAGGGCAGTGTCAATCGGGCCGCAGAACAGCTCGGCCGTACCCCTTCGGCGGTCAGCCATGCCTTGGGTCGGCTGCGCGACCAGCTTGGTGATCCGCTTCTGGTCCGTGCGGGGGGAACCATGCAGCCCAGTCCACGGGCTCTCGCCCTCTATCAGGAGATACAGCCGATCCTCGCCCGGATCGAACGCGCCGTACAGCCGCCCGCGGCATTCAATCCCGCGACAAGCACACGAACTTTCAAGATATCCGGCCCCGGCCTGGACATCGTGGCCACGGAAATCGTCAGAAGGATGCACGGAGACGCGCCAGAGTCCGGCCTTGCGTGGCAGCCCCTGTCGAAGGAGACCATGGGGCAGATCGTGAGTGGCGAAATAGACATTGCATTCGGGAACGCCAACTTCCCTCTGCCGGTAGGATTGAAGGCCAAGGCTCTCCCCCCATTGAAACGCTATGTCTTCGCTCGTCGTGGACACCCAGCTACAAAACGCTGGACGACGGAGAGTTGGATGCGTTGGCCCCATGTCGTTGTGCGCGCGCCAGGTGCCACCCATGGCACCGTCGAAGAGCGGTTCGAAAGCTTGGGCCTGAAACGCCGGGTTGGGTTGCACGCTGCCAGTTGGTCAGGCATTGGTGCGGTCCTGAACAATACCGACATGCTGGGTAACTTTGTCGCGCTGTGTCTATTGGGAGGAGCGCAGGATGAAGACATCCAGGTATTTGAGCCTCCTGAACCCCTGCCCGACGTCTCTTTTCGGGTGATGTGGAAATCAGAACTCGACGGCGATCCCGCCACCCGGTGGCTACGCAATATTGTTCTGGCGACGTTCGATTCGCTTATCGATGAGGCTGACCGACGCCTCGCCGCATCCGACATCATCAAGCCGTGCCAAAGCGGCTGTTAGGGTTCTGTCTCGTTTCTCTTCGCTATCCCATGTCCCCCTGCCTTTTGTCGGTGAGGCCGCAAAAGGCAGTCGATGGCGCTCGCCCCGCGCCGCTTTGCATGTTGGCGTCATCTGAGGCTAAGTTGCTCGTCCCACCATCTGGAGACGGGGATATTCATATGCCATTGATCGATCGACGGAAGCTGCTTACCGCGACGGCGCTGCTGCCGCTGGCACTCACTTCGCTACCAACGCTGGGGAAAACGGCGAGCGCCTCGAACGGCGACGTCCAGCGCAAGCTGGAAGCGCTGGAGCAGCGTCACGGTGGCCGTTTGGGCGTGGCGCTCATGAACGTCGCCACCGGTGCGGTGGCCAGCCATCGAGGCGACGAGCGCTTTCTGTTCAACAGCACGGGCAAGGGCTTCATTGCCGCTGCGGTACTGGCACGCGTGGAGCGTGGCGAGGAATCAATGGACCGTCGTATCGAGGTAAGCCAGGCCGATCTGGGCGGCTGGACACCCATCACGGAAAAGCGAATCGGCAGCCCGGGGATGACGATTGCCGAACTCGGTCAGGCGGCCGTGGCCTGGAGCGACAATGCGGCGGCAAATCTGCTGATCGAGAGCGTGGGCGGTCCCGAGAGCGTTACCGCCTTCTTGCGCGGCATCGGTGACGACACGACGCGCCTGGATCGCATGGAGCCGGCGCTCAACGAGCATGACCACGAAGGTGACGAGCGCGATACCACGACGCCCCTGGCAATGATGCAGACGCTGCGTACGCTGCTGTTGGGAGAGGCGCTGTCTCCCTCGATGCGCCACCAGCTTGCGTCATGGATGATCGAAGGCAAGACCGGCGACGCCCGCCTGCGAGCGGGGATGCCGGCAGGATGGCTGATCGGCGAGAAGACCGGCACCAACTCCGTCGGCAACGCCAACGATATCGGCATTGCCTGGCCAGCGGACAGAGGCGCAGTGATCGCCGTGGCCTATACCTGGATGCCGGAAGCGAGCAAGGCCCAGCGAGATCAAGTCATCGCCGAGATCGGACGTCTGGCCGCGTCTGTCTGAGCGCCACTGCCATGGCTCGCATCCCGTGAAGTCCAAACCCGGTCGCTCGCCAAGGGGGAAGTGGTCGATCACAGGAGCAGGCAAGTGCATCGATTTTTGGCGCCCATCAGGATTCTATAATGAAAGTTAACTATCTGTTTTATAAAAACATTCCCTAGGTTCGATAATTTGGATATACCATACGATATGCCTCCCAGCTTCAAAAGCTAGCCGTATGGTTGCGCATCGCAAGAGCAAGTAGCTACGGCTCCACGCCGCCAAGCAAGCTCGCCTGAGGTCACTGTGTGCCCCAAAATGCTCGCACATAGGCTGTTCAATCAGTGCCAAGGGTATCGATCCATGTCAATTCAAGTGAGAGAAGCGAGAGAGACAGACATCGGGGAGATCTTTGCCATCCGCACCAGCGTGGCAGAGAACCATCTCCGCTCGAGCAGCTCGCCGAGATGGGCTTCACACCGAAGGCCATTGCCGCCATGCTCGACTAGGGCCCTTGTCTGTGGGTTGCGGAGATTGATGGCGTCCCCGTGGGTTTTTCAATGGTTCGCAATGAGACCGGGTGCGTATTTGGACTGTTCGTTCGCAACGACCATGAAGGGCGAGGTGTGGGCCGCCTACTCCTCGAAAGAGCCGAGCGCCATCTATTCGCCAAATTCGATGGGATTTGGCTGGAAACTGAGATCGGCAGTCGAGTCTATACATTCTACGAGCGTGCCGGCTGGTTTCCCGTTGAGAAACGGGACTGCGGCTTTTAATGAAGTTCGTCAACGCCCGAGCCGTGGCGAGTAACCTTTGAGTAGCAGCATTCGGCCAGGAGCTGACATTCAGCGAAATTTGATATAATACTGCAATCACACGCATGTCGCTTGAATTGCTTGGTTATGCACTCATCTCTTCGAATACTTCGTCCTGAATCCTTCTGAGGTCAGCCGCTTTTGAGAATAGGAAGTCGTCGTATTTGTCTCCGGTGATGGCGCCAAGCCCGCCCAGGATATAATCAACAACACGGGGGATACTATCCCCTTGGCCGTCCGCTGAAATCCGCCATTCTTCTACCTTCGCTCCTATACCGGGGTTCAGTGATTTTATAACCGTCTCGGTATAGCGAAGACTTTCTGAGAGCGTGCGAATCTTTTGTGTTCTCTCTTTCGACCAGTCTTGTTTTGCCGTCGCATGGATATCCGCAAAATTGGCAATCAATGACTGGATGTTTTTTAGCAAATTCTCTCCCTTAAAAAATTGCTGCCTGCTTTCAGCCAGAGCTCGCTGCAATCTATATGCGAGAATGGCGGTAAAGGCAGCCGCAATTGTGGCCATTCCAGCAAATACTGTAGCCGTTGCTGAAACCCAGTCTGGATGAACCTCTGGCATCATCTACTCCGAATATCTACATTAGCACATTAAAAATATAAATATGCCTGCTACCTTTTACGGCATATCGGCTTTGGTGTGAACAACCGAACGCAGTTTATCAGCATGGACTAACATTCCATATTCGGCCAGAAGGGGACGATCAGCCAGAAAAAAACATAACGCCTCAAGCACCGGCACGGTTTTACTGCGTCCGAGTGCCTTGACTGGTTATGTGCATTTTCAGCAATCCGTCGTATACAAATGAAAGACTATCAATTAGTTCTTCTACTAGACCATCCATAATCGGAATCACAGCATCGAACTGATCAACAGATTCCTCAATGACCACATCTTTAATTTTCTCGTAAGACATTATCTCTGTGATCTGTCTTACCGATATAGAATCCGACTCTGAATTTTCTATCGTCTGTAATACGCTTAAATTCTTACTCGAGAAACCGGCTTGATGCGCAACCTTATTTCGCGGGGTTCGCAAGTGATCTATTGCGCCCTCCATCCTTTTTAGAATTTCAACTGAGCATGGAGAAAAACTCTGCAGCTCTTTATTGACAGTGCGCTTCCCTCCTAATTTTTCGATCTTACTATTCTCCATCAACATCGTTGATCCAGCTAGTAAATATGATCGATCTACCACGCCAGTTAACCTAAGTAGAAAGTTCTCTATATGAAAGGCGTGGTGCTCAGAGAAGCTGTAGCCTGAGCCAGGATGATCTGTTTTCTTTAAATACTCGATAGCAATCGACATATTTTTGAAGGCATTATCAATCTCAGAAACCCTAGAAAAAACTTCTTGTGCATACACTTCAATAGCAGGCGATTCATAGCTATAGTCTTCATTTGACAATGCTGTCAATCCTTTGGCCAGGGATTCAGTGACCAACGGAAAGAACTGCCTTATTTTCGGATGCTCTGAGTGCACTGCGCTACTCCATTTGCACATAACGCTCTGGCTTTGCGGCGCACCGGAGCGCCAGCGTAGGTGCGTCCGACAACAGCCATTTGTTAAACGTGGTTCGATTCCCGTACTAGGTGGCGAACTTGGATTGGTGCATTTTCTTCCATCGGAGCGATCACGTGAATGAGCTCTCGTGATTCAGCAAGCTCCACCAAATGCTCTGAAAGTAAGGTCTCAATTCTGTCCAAGTATTCGGGCACTTTCTTATGGAATGCCAATGAACTCTTCCCTTTAGAGAACGGATTCTGCGAGTGAAGCATAGCTCCGCATTTATCGTATAGCCGTTCAAACTGTTTTCTCGTCAGGTACCCACCTTGAACTCTATGCCAGTCTTTCCTATCGAAGCCGTCTATCGGGACTGGATAGAACTCAGGGTTGATGCTCTCGATCTTGCGCAAGATCCTAGCGGCATGCCAATCCTTCGCAATATCGTTTCTCACAGAACGGTAAGCCTCTTGGTATGACACCAGCGAGGAGAACGCAATTAACTCAAGCAATTTCCGCAACTGAAGGGCTTCCGCCTCGATCGTAGTCTGGAGATAAGTGCAGTGAGTTTTCCCGGATGTGAAATCTCGCAGTGTTTCTACCCGATAGCGACACTCCCACATCATCGAAGCGTATTTTCTGCGAGTTCTGCTTTCCATGCTTTACCTTTTAACAGGTATTAGATAGCGCGATCGTTTTATTTACCTGAACGCGCACGCACGTTCAACAATGTTATCTAGCACACCATTCGCACCCCAACCTATTGAAACTCCTAAGCATTAAATATAATTCGGCAACATAACACCAATAACCGTGCCTACTGCATAACACCCCTGAACGTACATGCGGGCTTTCTCGGATCATCCGCTTTGGGTCGGGACCTGTCAGCCGTCTCAAGCCATGTTAGGATTACCTTTGGTATCAATCTGCCACATTCCGCTTCACTTCTCTATCCAGCGCTCCCCGCCTTTCGTCGAGTGCGCAGTAAAATGCATCATTTCGCATCGTTTTTCAGGTCTCGAAATTGCCCCACCCCCCAGTGCTGGCGCGGCTTTGCGTCCTTTGCAACGCTGCATCAAAACCGAACCATTTAGCGCGCAGGCGGGGCGGGGAGTCGACAGCGTGCCGGCGGTGCCGACGCAAATCCCAGCGATCCGAGTCCCGCAAACGCTGCGGCCACTCCATAATTACCATTTAGTAACACATTGGCTTACTCTGGCTCTCTCAGGAATGCGCCTTTTGTCTATCGGATGTTGCATGGACGGACTTGAGTGTTTTCCACTCCCTCCTAACCGCTCGCAGTGGGTAAAACTGCATAAATCCGCATAATTTTCCCGCGCCCTCTCCCCCTCATCCGCGCCAGCAGTGGCGCGGCTCGAGGCCGTTTCGGCAGGTGCCCAAATTCCGACCCATTTAGCGCGCGGGCGGGGCGGGGTGCTGATCGCGCGGCGCGGGGGCGCACTGCCGAGGCGGGGTCATAGCGCCGCTGTAGGCAACGCACCGGGCAATCTTGGTCCACTACGTCGGGTCGATGCACCACGACGCTCTCGCAGTCTCTGGTGCCCCCTTGAGCGGTATCTCTTGTCCTGGATCGGGTGACAGACCCAATCCCATCGCTCGCCAGGGGGTGAAGGGGTCAGTGCGTCGCCGTGGGTGTCGTGTGTCTCAGATCCCCCAATATTCCCCTGACTGTTTTCAAAAATCGTGGCAACGCGGCAACAGTGGTAACAGCCTTTATTTTCAATGAGTTATAAGCGGCAACGCGTTGCCACCACTTTTCAAAATGGCAACAGGGTCAGACGGGGTCTACTGATACAAGGAGATGTGTTGCCATTGTTGCCATTCCCTTATTCCTATAGGCAACGCTACAGCCCCCGTCATTGCTGGGCGTTGCCTTGTTGCCACTGTTGCCACAAAAACTAGGTTCCTGTGAAAAACTCCTTTCTCGGTGGCCGGGCCGGTCGCCATGGTGTCGACGGGCCGCCGTCCAGTTGCAGTGACTCCCTCTCTGGCGAGCGATGGGGTTGAGTGGGTTACGGTCTCGGCTGACCGACGGTCGTGTCGCTCTCGGCGCGGGCCGCCAAACACGCACAAAAAAGGCCTCCGCATGGGAGGCCTTCCAGATGTCGCCGCTGGCTCGGCGGCAGGGTCAGCGTATCAGCGTTGAACTCGGCCAGTGCGCTGTTCTTCCAATATGCGACGACGACGCCTCATTTCGAGTTGCAGCGCATTAGTCGGACCTTTGTACTCCCGTTCGCAGTCGAGCTGGGGAATCGTCTTCAAGGTTTCGAGGGGATCGTCTTCGGCCACTACTGGGCGCATCGCTTCATCTTGACCTTTTCGTAGACGCGAGGACAGCAACACAGGCAGGCGGTTCTTGGCTTCGGCCTGGATCGCGGCATGGTAGGAGTCGCTGACGACACCGGCTTGGTACAGCCCCTGGTAGCTGTCACGGGTATCCCGCTCGAGCATCTCCTGCATGGGGTGCATGACATCGATCAGTGCCTGTCCTTCCGGTGTCGCGATAACCGCCGCCAGGGCGTTGTCGAATTTCTTACGCAGTTCGATCCGTTTGGCCTTGTATGCGGCCGAACCGTAGGCGGTGCGCGCCTCGATCACATCGATGTTGCGGGTTTCGTACTCCTTCTCGAGCTCGGCCGCCATTGCCTCCAATTCCTCGGCGGTCTCCCGGTTATCGGTGACGGCGCGCTTGAGCTGCCTCACTTCGCGGGTCACCTCCCCGTCGTTCTCGCGCAGCAGCTCGCGCCAGCGGGTATCGCTGGTCTCCGCCTCTTCGCGGGCCGCTGCCGCGCCCTTTTGATTGCGGCGCAGTCGGTCGACGTAAGTCTGTAGATCCTTGCGCTTCGCGAGGTAGACATCGCGCAGCTGGGCTTGGGTGGCCATGTGCTCGGGGACTGTGTCGGATTCCTGGGCGTTGCTGGTGTCGTTGGCGTCGATATTCACGTTTTCGGTTCCTTGCGTCGTTGCGTTGGCATTGGCGTCGGTCATGGTCTCGGTCTCTCCGGTCGGTCGCGTGTGGCTGTTGGCGTTGTGGGTCGTGTCGGTCATGCGGGTGTCGCTCCTGGTCTGGGTGGCTGGCTGGGTGGATTGGCCGGGCGCGGGTCGGTCATGCCGCGCCCCGGTCGCTGTCGAGCTTGTCGGGATCGATGACGAAGAACCGGGCCGACCCGCCCCCTGGCAGGCGGTAGTTCTTCTGGTGGCGGTTGCCGTCGGTCTTGGCCAGCACGCCGCTGGTCTCGAGCGTGCGGATGATGCGGGCGCGTCCGTAGCCGTCGGCGGCCTCGGCCAGCGAGGCGCGGTTGAACAGATAGAGCCGCTTGCCGTTGTCGATCTCGAAGTACCCGGCGCGGTGGCGCACGTTGGGATTGGGCAGCGTGGCGGCGATGTCGGAGAACCGGCTATCCCCGTGCAGGGCGATAAAGTCGGAGAGGGCGGCCAGGATCTGGCGATCCTCGGCATTGCCGTCGCCAACGCTGGCCAGCCATTCGAGGAACAGTTGGCGGCAGGCCCGGGCGGCACTGGTGGGCGGCCACGGCAGTAGCCCGTATTCGATGGCCAGTTCGCCGGCCAGACCGATGACGGCGAAGCGGTCGGCGACCCGGCCCGCCTGGGGGCTCGACGTCTCGAAACGCTGGCGCACTTCCCTGAAGCGGCGGTGAAAGTGATCGGGATCGCTCTCCGTCACCAGCCGTTCGACGAACGCCGGCCCGATCTGGCCGAAGTGCTGCGACGCCGCCGTGGTCAGTCGGCGGTGAAACGAGGCGCCATCGCTGCCGTGCACGTCATCGAAGGCGCGATAGGTGCGAGTGCCGGCGTTGACGTCGACCATGCGCAGCTCCGCGCCGGCGTGGGCGCTATTGCCCGAGATGGCGGCATGCTCGGAGAGCGAGCGCTCGCCGCTGGAGAGGGCCAGCACGCGCCAGTAGAGCTTGGGGCGTCCCTCGCGTTCGCGGGTCATGGTGCCCTTGCCGGTCCCGTTGGCGATGGCGTAGGCCATCTCCTGGACGCGCTTGGGATCGGCGCGCTTGATCTCGTCGAGAATCAGCACCGTGTCGTTGCGGGATGAGGCCTCGATCTCGATGCCGCCCTTGGACATGTCCCAGGACGCGGCGAAGATGCCGGGATTGCCCCACACCGACGCGGCCAGCGACTGCGCCAGCGATTTACCGCTCGAGGAGTCGCCGACCAGATGGACGCCGCCGCCGTTGACGCCGACGCGGGAGAGCAGCGGCCCGGCCAGCGCGCAGCCCACGGCCAGAACCAGCACCGGGTTGCCCTGGCAGTAGTGGGCCACCTCGGCCTGCCACGCCTCGAGCGTGCCCCGCTCGGTGAAGAGATGGGCGGCCTTGCCGCTATCCTGAAAGCGCACGTCGGCATCGCCGATGATCCGGTTGGGCAGCACGAACGCGCCGCTGGTGTCGTGCCAGCCCGGTCGGGTGGTGGTGGCCAGGATGCGGTCGAGGCCGTGGTGGCTGGCGATATAGGCCGGCACGTGGCGGCGCTGGTTGTACTCGATCTCGAGCCCCTGACGCATGAGTGCCTTCAAGACTTCCTCGCCTTTCCCGGCCAGCGCTTCCATCGGCATGACGTGTTCCACCGAGCGGCCCCGGTGGCGAAAGCGCAGCAGACGCCCCACGCTACCGTCGTCGCTGTTGACGGTCTCGGCGTCGACATGGAGCGGGGCACAGATCCAGACGTCGTAAGGCTGGCCGGCCTCGTCGCCGTTAGAGTGCTTGATGCCGTGGAACCACGTCCCGGCGCGGAACGTCTTGCCGTCGGCGCTGATCGGTCCCTCGTAGACCGCGAAGGCGGGCCGCTCGAGACGGTCTAGGTTGGGGGCGGTGGGCTCGCCGACCAGCGAGAGGGTGGGTTGCGATTCACTCATGGTCACCTCCCGTCATGTCAGTGCTGCCAGCCTGTCCCTGGTCGTCTCGGGACGCGTCATCGAGTCGGGCACGATGCCAGCGATACAGGTCATTGAAGTCGGTCAGATCGTCGGGGCAGCCTTCCGGCCACTTGGGATAGAGCACCATCGCGCCGACGGCGAGCGCGGCGTCGTTGGCCGCCTGTCGTCCGGGATTGCCCGCCGTCTGACGGTCGTCGTCGCCGGCGATAACGAGATCCAGCGAACCGTTCAGCGCCTGGCGCAGCTTTTCGGCGACGGCGCGCAGATTGCCGGCGTGCATGGCGCACACGGCGGCGTCGCCGGTGAGGCGATGCAGCGTCGCCCCGGTGGCCCAGCCCTCGCAGACGTACACGCGGCCACCCGGTACGATCTCGCCGATCACGGCGTAAGCGCCCTGGACCTGTCCGCCCTTGAGAAAGCGTTTCCGACCGTTGGGGGTGATCCATTGCAGATTGACCAGCTCGCCACCCGCGTGGAGCGGCACCAGCAGCCAGCCCCGACGACACTGGCGCAGGTGGTAGGCCGGGATGCCCTTGTTCATCAGGTAGGGATGCGTCGAGGGGGCGGGCCGTGCGGCGCGCCATGCCGACCGCGCCCGGTCCGCCGCTTCCTGGCGAGCGTGTTCCCGCTCGGCGGCGTCGTCCTCGAGGCGTTGGCGATAGGCCACCATCGCGGCGGCCTCGGCGGCGTCGTTCACCGGTGGCGTGATGCCCCGGCGAAACACGCCCAGCCCCAGCCGGCGGTCGATCGCCATGGCGGCGTCGACCTGCCGGCAGGCGTTCAGGTAGCTGTAGAGCGAGACCAGATCGCCGCCGTGGGCGCTGTTGTCGGCAAAGTCGTTCCACTTGCCGCTGGCCAGCGACACGCCGAACGAGCCGCTGGCGCGGTCGCCGCGGGCGACGTTGCGGGCGACCCACTCGCTGCCCTGGCGGCTGCCCTGGGGCAGCCATTCGCGGGTGAGGGTTTCGGCGTGGGCCAGCGAGGCGCGGGACACGCGCTGGATCTTGGCGATGACCTCAGACATGGCCACCTCCCGCCCCGTGCGCCCGATGAACGGCCTGCCGCTGGGCGACGCGCTGTTCGGCGTCGAGACGCCGGGCGGCCACCAGCAGGTCGCTGGCGTCGCCGGTCAGATAGCGCGACACCGTGGCCAGATTCGACAGATCCACCGAGGTGAGGTCGCGATCCTGACCGTTCATGGTCGAGAGCGTGAACATCAGATCCTTGACCGCATCGAGGCGCATCTCGGCGTGATCGAGCAGCGTTTCGCGGTCGGCGCGCGGATCGATCAGCAGGCACTCGGATTCGGTCAGGCAGTTGGCATCCTCGAGGCGCTTACCCATGGGTCACCCCCTCGGCCACCAGGGTGTCGAGGTCGGCCAGGAACTGTTGGCGCTCTTCCTGGGTAATCGCGCCCAGCTCGGCGGCCATGCGGGTCATGCCCAGCAGATGGGCGAGCTGTTCGGGGCGACGGTTGACGCGAAAGGCGATCAACTTCGCGCCGATGACGGCGGTGGCGATTTGATGCGGGGGAATAACGGATCGTGCGGACGCACGGGGGGCGTGATCTGCCATGGGTGAGGCTCCTTGAGTAATCTCGGAACCGCCCCGGCTGTCGCCAAACAGCTTGGGGGCGGACTGCGCGGGGTTGGCGAACCGGCACTCAAGGAAACCGGCAGACCCGAAGGTCTCCCCACGCAGCCCGCCATAACGACGCATTGCGGGCACAAAAAAAGCGCCTGCAATGGTGTGGGCGCTACTGCGCCTTGAGTGGTTCGGGTCGCCAAACCCGGTCACGGATTTTGCCGCGACGCGAGCATCGTAGCCGGACCCGTTGGGAAGGCGCAAGTCCTCCCCGGCCAAAGGATGACGAATGGCCAGCGTCAGCCCCCGGACCATCGGCGTGTGCCGACGCGTGACACCGCGCCGGAATTTGCTAGGATCGTCGTTGCAAAGAGTGTCTTCGAGAGCCCCGGCAGCCCCACGCTGACCGGGGTTTTCGCGTTTATTAGGCACAAAGCCTCCCTATTCCCCTCGGCGTAAACGCCGAGCGGCTGGATGATTCGCTGTCGTTGAGTGGTGCGAGCGTGTGGCGGGTCTAGCAGTCCGTCTGCTCGTAATCGAGGCCGCAATTGAGGTCGCGCATCAACACCGTGTTGGGATCGCGGGGGAGCGTGGAGTGCTTGCCGACGCCGCCATTGCGGTGCATCAGAACGGTAATACGCTCGCCACTGGCGCTGTGGCGTATCACTTCCCGCCCGGCGCTATTGATCGCAACGTTCAGGGCTTCATCCAGCGCCGGCACGTCCTGATCGGTGAAATCGAGCGTCTGTCCGCCGACCGTCAGCGTGAAGCGTTTCATGCGCGAGCCTCCTCAACCTGGGTGCCGAAGTGTTGGATCTGGCGACCGGCCAGCGTGCGGTTACGCTCGGCGAGTCGATTGGCGATCCAGCTATCCACCTCCTCCTCGAGCCAGGCGACGCTCTTGTCGCCGATGGGCAGCGGGGCCGGAAAGGTGCCGTTGCTGACGCCGGCATAGATCGCGGATCGGCTCTTGCCGGTCTTAAGCTCCACGTCGCGGCGGCGAAGGAGACGGTTGCCGAGCTGCAGGCGCTCGACTGTCTGGTATGGGGTGGCTGTCGATGTGACGTTGGTCATGGGAATCCTCGTTGGCTGTCTTGGCTTGCCCGGACCGATTCGGCGGCGGGACATGCTTAGCTTGCCCAAGCATCAAACGACCAGCGAGGAACGCTAACTGTAAGTCGATGGCTTACAGATCGCGGACCGCCAAAAACCTACGCTGGCCGCTTGACCCAGGCAGCGCCGGGGCGTTGCGCTTGGGACATGCTCAGCTTGCCTAGGTAAAAAGTGACCTGCGAGGAACGCCCGTTGTAGATTCGCGATCTACAACGAGAGTGGCGAAAATTCGTGATCGACGCGTGTTGACGAACGAAAAAGCCGCAGCCCTCGAGGAAGGCTACGGCTGTCATGATGGCCAGTGGTTGCGATGTTCTCGTTCCTGTGCGAGTCAGGAAAGTCTGCCAAAACCAGGAGCCAGGTATGCTTGAATCCAATGGGATACGGTAGCGTACCTATCGCTCGACGATTTGTGGCTTTGTCTCACCCTGGATGAGCAGCGCGGCACCGAACCACACCCCGAATACACTCACTACGCCTTCACGGTTACGGGTGATGACTTCGCTCCCCCTGTAGAGCACCTTCAAGCCCATGGCGTCGAAGAATGGCGGCAGATCCGAAGCGAGAGGGGCTCGTTCTATTTTCGGGTATGCGGAAAGAATGGTTGATGCGGTCCTTTCCAAAGTCCTTGATTGTTGAAATGTCTGAGAGATAAACAACATGCGTGGATCCGAGTTTGCAGAGCTGCAAGGCTTCATGGCGATAGTGGAGCATGGCAGCTTCGTCAGGGCCGCAGAGTCTCTACAGGTGACGGCTTCAGCCCTGAGCCAGAGCATGAAGAGTTTGGAACACCGCATGCATGTCCAACTGCTGCATCGGACGACTCGACGTGTCCATTTGACGGAAGCTGGGGAGCACTTAGCTGCTCGCTTGCAACCAGCACTGCAGGAAGTCTCGGCCGCAGTGGCTGATACATCACAGTTCGCTACTCGGCCCCATGGGCGAATTCACGTGCACGCTATGCGGCTTGGCTCACGGCTCTATCTTGAGCCGTATTTGCCTGCCTTTCTTAAGGCCTTCCCCGACATTCGCGTGGACGTCACACTCGATGATGCTTCTCTGGATATCGTCCAGAATGGTTACGACTTCTCTATTCGTCTTGGGGAAATGCTCGATCAGGACTTCATTGGCCTGCCATTGGGCCCTCGTATTCGACAGGTCGCTGCGGCTTCGCCTTCCTATCTTGAAGAGTTCGGTTCTCCGAAAACTCCTGCCGACCTCCGGCGACATCGGTGCATAACGTGGCGGTGGCCAGGCCAGCTAGGCAGTTATCAGTGGGAGTTCTTCAAGGACGACCATTGGCTGAAGGTCTCGCTGAATGGCGTCCTATCGTTCAATGATCAGCATGCCGCACTAAACGCCGCTGCAAGGGGCGCGGGCATCGCTTTCTGGGCGGAGGACCAGATTCAGCCTTATGTGGAGCGTAACGAACTAGTGCCGCTGCTGACTGACTGGAGCGCGCCATTCGAAGGGTTCTATCTCTGCTTTCCTAAACAGCACCAGCATTCGGCTGTGATGCGAGCATTTATCGATTTTCTGAAGGAAACAGTTTCAGCTGCCTCTCATTAATTAATCTTGCTAAATAAACCTTTAAGAAAAGTGCCGATTATTTAGCTTTGGATAGCTCCTAATATTCCCTCTGCCGTCACAGACGACGGCTAATGACCATTGTCTGGAGGGAAAAATGACTGACTTGAATCTCGAATTTCAGGGCCGTGTAGCGATTGTGACAGGGGCTGCGGGCGGTGTCGGCAGTGCCTTGGTCAAATTACTCGTGGATCGCGGCGCCAGTGTGGTGGCCGAAGACGTAAAGGCCGAGGTTGAGGATCTAGAGCAATATTCTGAGCGTATCGTGGCGCTCATCGGTGATCTTTCAGAAGAGCAGACTGCGACTCGAGCGGTTGAACTGGCCCTGGAACGCTTCGGTAGGCTGGACATCCTCGTCAATAACGCTGGGCGCATCATCAATAAGCCTGTGGCAGAGATGACGCTCGAAGATTGGGATTCCGTGCTCGACGTCAATTTGAGGGGGACCTTTCTACATTCACGCGAGGCGATGAAGGTCATGATCGATGCCAAACGTGGCAGCATTGTGAATGTGGGTTCCTACGCCTGTCACGTCGCGTTCCCCACGATAGGTGCCTATGCCGCGTCAAAAGGGGCTATCGCTCAATTCACACGCGTCCTTGCGTTAGAGGGGGCCGAACATGGTATTCGGGCCAATGTGGTAGCGCCCGGCGATGTGGTCACCGGCATTTTGGACGATATCATGCCGAATGGCCGTGATTTCCTCGCCGAGCATGGTGCGAGTTCACCGGCTGGGCGAGCCGCCCAGCCTGAAGAAATCGCCGAGGTGATCGCGTTTGCTGCATGCGATCGGGCGAGTTACATGACGGGCTCCGTTGTAATGGCGGATGGTGGTTATACCTCCGTCTAATTTGTGACTATCAAGCAAGCTTGAGCGCCGCCAGGAACAATGGCGGCGCTCCTTATCGATGTAACGCAGCAGGCTCGAAGCATGCAGGCAAAAGACTTTTCCGTAATGCAGATCCTGGCCTAGCCGGATGGCGGTGTTGGATAGAGCTTGTTGGCCCAAAACTGCATCATCGCCGGCCGCTGTTCCGGTGCCATGTGCTCGGCATGGGTATAGATCCCCTCGACACCTGGCAGCTTGTGCGAGAGCTGCATCTCGATCCACTCGCGGGGGTAGCCGTACTCCTTGAGCCCGGTGGCGACCATGTGGCGCAAGCCATGCGGCACCAAGCGGCCCTCGTACCCCATGCGCTTGAACGCCATGTTGAACGTTGCGTTCGAGAGCGGTTGGCGAGGGTTGTTCCTGCCCGGAAAAAGCCACCCGAAAGGGTGGGTCATCCTATGGAGTTCGCGAAGCTCGAGAATGGCCTGAGAGGGCAGTGGGACCTTGTGCTCGCGGCCCATTTTCATTCGCTCGGCGGGAATCACCCAAACGCCAGCCTGAAGATCAAACTCATCCCATCTGGACAGACGAAGCTCACCGGGACGAACGGCGGTCAAGGTGAGCAATTTCAGGCCGATGCGAACGATGGGGCTGTTGGTGTACCCCTCGATAGCCTCGGCGAGAGCCGGGAATTCGTCTTGAGGAAGGAATGGGTAATGCTTTTTCTTCTGAGGCAGAAGCGCTGCGCCAAGATCCGTCAACGGATTGTAGGTGGCGCGCCCGGTAATGATGGCAAAACGGTAGATGTCCCGGCAGAAGGCATGAACGCGCCGGCGTTGCTCCCCCTTGCCCGCTGACTCGAGCCGACGCAGCAGCTCTAGCCATTCGAGCGGCTTGATTCCCTCCAGGGGGCGGGAACCCACATAGGGGAAAACGTGACGCTCCAGTGCTCCCCAGCTTTGCTTGTCTCTGCCTGAGCCGGCTTTCCAGCGATGGCTCATGGTGTCGTGCCACTCCTTGGCCATGGCTCGAACGGTGTGAGTATTAGCCAGCTCCTTCTCCAGCTTTTCCTCCTTGCGCTGTTCGACCGGATCGATGCCTTTAGCGATGAGGCGTCGCGCGTCCGTTCGCCTTTCTCTGGCTTCGGCGAGCGTGATCTCGGGGTATGGGCCAAGGCTCATCATGTTGCGCTTTCCGTTGGGTCGGGTGTAACGCAAACGCCAGCCCCGGTGGCCATTGGGCGAAATCCTGAGTTCCAATCCCAAGCCGTCTGATAGGGCGATGGTTTTGGGGCCTGGTTTGGTTGTTTCGATCTTGCGGGAGGTTAGCGGCATAGTGGCATACGAGTGACAATCGAACAGAGGGTTACTCCGATGAGTATGCCATCTGTATACCGGATTTGGGAGGAAGAACTGGGAACGCTGAGGACTGAATTGTAGTGTAACGCTATGAATTTTCTTTGTTTTTTGGAACTTCTTGGAACGTTAAGGAATGTAATTTGGTGCCCCCATCAGGATTCGAACCTGAGACCTTCCCCTTAGGAGGGGGACGCTCTATCCAGCTGAGCTATGGGGGCGGAGGGCGTGACAGCGCAACCGCTGTGTGTCGAGCGACGCATGCGTCTCGAGCGGCGCATAGTATAAGCGCCGGATTCGCCAAGATAAACCCGCGGTAGCCATTGCGCCGGGACGCTCCGCGTTGGCATTGGTACAATGCCGCCTTCCCGATTCGAGCCATCGCTATCTCATGCCCTGTTCTGATGACTCCGCCTCGCCCTCGCGGCACGGCAACGACATCCCCGTGGGTCAGGACCGGATCTTCGACGGTCTGGCCGACAAGTTCGCCAATAGCCTCTACGCCACGGCGCGCGGCCAGATCCGTCTGGCGGTGCTCGACGAGGTGCTGTCCCACTCGCTGCCGTTGGATGGGGCGCCCGCGCTGGATGTGGGCGGCGGTCTCGGCCAGATGAGCGTATGGCTGGCCGAGCGGGGGCATCGGGTCACCCTGGCGGAACCGTCGGCGGACATGCTGGCGCGGGCCGGCTTCGGCGAGCTGCCCGTCCAGACATTGCAGGCACCGATCCAGGCATTGCCCGAACTGGCGCCGGGGCCGTGGCCATTGATCGTCTGTCATGCCGTGCTGGAGTGGCTGGCGCAGCCACGCGAGGCGTTCTCCCTCCTGAACGCGTTGCTGGCGCCGGGCGGCCGGCTCTCCTTGATGGTGTTCAATCGCGATGCGCTGCGTTTCTCCAACGTGGTCAAGGGCAATCTCGATAAAGCGCTGGAGGATCGGCTGTCGGGCACCGGCCGGCGCCAACGCCTGACGCCGATCTCCCCGTTGACGCATGCCGATATCGAGCGCTGGTGTGGTGAAGAGGGGCTGGTTATCGAGAGCGTCGCCGGCATCCGGATCTTCCACGACTACCTGCGGGAACGCTCGCCGAGCGAGGCGCAGCTCGCGACGATCATCGAACTCGAGAAGCGCTACTGCCGGGTCGAGCCGCATTGGCGGCTGGGTCGCTACCTTCACTACCTGATTCGACGTGCCGACGGCACGCCCCTCGAGGAGACGTCCTGATGACGACGCAGTCCCCCGCGTGCCAGTTGCTGGCTCGCCAGGATGCCGATTATCGCGGCTGGCTGTGGGTCGCGCCGCCACGCGACGGCTGGCTGGAGTCGGGCGAAGGGCTGGTCTGGAGCGCGGACCTGGATGTGTGCGCGGCGTGGCAGCGGGCGGGTCGCCCGGCCTATGACGCGCTGACGCCGCCACCCTCCGAGGTGCCGGGGGCGGTACTGTTCTGGCCCAAGAGCCATGCGCTGGGCGCGTGGTGGGTGACGGCGTTGAATGCGGCGTTGCCAGCCGGTACGCCGCTGCAGATCGTGGGGGAGAACCAGGGCGGCATCAAGCGTGTCCCCAAGGTGCTGGCAAGCCTGGACCAAGCGTGCCGCAAGCTGGATACGGCGCGTCGCTGCACGCTGTTCGCGAGCCGAACGGTGGGATCCGCCCGCGACTCGGACGCGGTCTGGCAGACGTTTACCGCCGAAGGGCTGACGCTGGAGAGCCATCCTGGCGTCTTCGGCCATGGCAAGCTCGACGACGGCACGCGGCTATTGCTGAAAGCATTGGCGCAGTCGCCGTTGCCGGCGCGCGGTAAACCGCTGCGGGCGCTGGATGTCGGCTGTGGGGATGGCGTTCTGTCGGCGTGGCTGGCGAAGCAGGGCTACCAGGTCACGGCGGTCGATCTCAACGCCTTCGCGGTCGAGGCCACGCGGCGCACGTTAGCCGCCAATCAGCTGACCGGCACGGTCATCCAGAGCGATGTCTATCGCCAGCTGGAGGGGACCTTCGAGGCCATCGTCAGCAACCCGCCGTTCCATCAGGAGCGCGCCATCGATTACGGGCCCGCCGAGAGATTGATCCGGGAGGCGCCGGCGCATCTCGTCGGCGGTGGCAGCCTGACACTGGTCGCCAACGCGTTTCTTCCGTACCCCGAGTGGTTGCGGGCCGCCTTTGGCGATTTCGAGGTGCTGGCCGACGATCGGCGCTTCCGGGTCTATCGGGCGATCAAAGCCTGGCGTTAGTCTGCAGCTCCCTCATGGATTGCAGGGCGCGCTGATTCGCCTCGCCAACGTCCGAGGCCTTGATGCCCAGCGATGTCAGGCGTGTCCAGGGAATCTCGTTCCACTCGCCGCTCTCCAGCCGGATGGCGGTCTCCAGCAGCGTGCCGACCGGCCCATCGTGATGCAGCAGGGCAGCCGAGATCGAAGCGTGCAGGGGGAGCGATTCGACGAGCTCCTCCAGAGGGCGATTGAAAAAGGCTTCCAGATAGGAGAACAGCCCCGAGATGAAGGCCTTTTCGGCCAGGTCCGGGTCTCCGACGGCCAGTTCGCGGCACAGGCAGGCGCGTGAAAGCGCCAGCTGCTGCAGCGATTCCGGCTTGTCCTCAACCTCCGACAGCGCCAGCAACGTCGCCAGGCTGCGGATACGGTGGGTGCCGATCAGGGCCACGGCCTGACGCAGCGAGGTGATGTTGATCTGACGCTGGTACTGCACGGTATTCACCAGCCGCAGCAGTCGTACGCCCAGCGTCGGGTCGCGTCCGATGGCCGACGAGATCTCGCCCACGCTGACCTTGGGTTTGTTGAGCGTCGCGATGAGCTTGAGGATGGCGAGGCGATCGGTCGTGACCGCGGCCCCATGAACGAGCTGGGGGCGAGCGAGGAAGTAACCCTGGAACAGATCGCAACCGGCATGCTGGCAGCGCTCGAGGTCCTCCTCCGTCTCCAGCTTTTCCGCCAGGATCCTGATCTTCGGATAGTGTCGTCGCAACTGGCGGACGATGTGATCGAACCCTTCTTTGCTGTAGTGCGGGTACTCGAGCTTGACGATATCCACGAGCGGCAGGCAGGGATGGGTGGCATCGGCTTCGGCATAGTCGTCCAGCGCCAGCGTGAATCCCCGCTGCCGCAGCAGTTCCAAGCGGTCGCGGATGGCGTCGTCGAACGGCATGTCCTCGAGGAGCTCGACGACCAGCCGGGAAGCGTCGAACGGCAGGTCGTCGCTCAGCGTCTCGGCCGTGAAATTCACGAACAGCGGCTTTCCCTGGCTGACCGTGTTCAGATCGCCCTGGGTAAAGGCATTCAGCAAGACCGTGCTGGTCGCCCGGTTGCCATCGAATGGCGTCGGCATGGGGCCGCCATCGGTGGGGCGGAACAGAAGCTCGAATGCGACGATGTCCAGGGAGGCGTCGAAAATCGGCTGTCGGGCGAACAGGACCGCCGGTGCTGGGTGTTCGGAAGCCTCCTGCATGGGCTGTCCTCGGTGGGTCTGATTCATGTCGATTCGTTGACGCCATGGCGGTCGAGTTTGTCTATCGACCGTTACGCCGCTTTCTGAATCTCCGCTGATTCATTCGAAGGTCTGGCCGCTCTTCACTGGAGATCGCGATCCGTATAGCGAATATCGGTCACGATATAGTGTGTCTCGCCGCCGGGGGCCGCGACCACGACGTCGTCGTCCAGCGCTTTTCCCAGTAGCGCCCGGGCCAAGGGCGCATCGACGCTGATCCAGTGCTTGGCGGTGTCGGTCTCGTCATGGCCGACCAGGCGCACGCAAAGCTCCTCTCCGTTGTCGTCCTCCAGCGTGACATAGGCGCCGAAATAGACCTTCCCCGTATCCGCCGGCAGGCGGTCGACGACCTGCAGCTCATCCAGGCGCTTGCGCAGATAGCGGATTCGCGCGATGACCCGGTTGAGCTCCTTCTTGTTATAGGTGTAGTCCGCATTTTCGCTGCGGTCACCCAGGGCCGCGGCTTCACCGACCTTGGTCGATAATTGGGGTCGCTTGACGCGGGAGAGATGGTCGTGAATCCCCTGGAGCCGATCGAATCCCTGTGGCGTGATCAGGTTGCTCTTCTTTTCCTGACGCGGATCCTTCTTGGGATCGCGCCAGCGGGTCATGTTTCGTCCTTGCATCGAGGTGGCATCTCCAACGGCCTGAGGATGGCGGTAGCCTAACGCGAATGCCGGCATCATCGCCACGATGCCGGCACTCTGCCATTGGCCTCGAGACCTCGCTCTCAGCCTGGTCGTGATCGTTTAGCGGAAAAGAGTCAAGAAAGAGGGCGATTTAATCTGAATCAATTTTCGCCGGAGGGAAGTTGTTCATAGATTTTTCCCGATGTCTCAAATGCAGGTCACCGGGCGACTCGATGATCTGAAGATCCGGGAATAAACCCAGGACATGGAAAGCCTTGTCGAACGTGGTCAGTCGTGTGCTGATCTCGATATCGAAGAAATTCCTCGCGCTGGAGGGTGTCAAGTCCATGACCCGGAAGAACTCATCGCGCGACCACCCCTTGTCGATCAAGGCGTTCGATATCTCCACCTTGAGTCGTGTGCCGAGCGGTGGGTGCCAGAGATTGTCCTCATCTTCCGCGCTGGATGTCTGAGGAATGAATTCAGCCGAGGATAGATGGCTCCCGATGATCAGACTCAAATTCTTGACGCTCAAGCGAGACAGGTCGTCCAGTTCCTTCGACGTGGCCACGAATCTTGGCAACTCCCGACACGTCGCGATATATCCGGCTCTATCCCTGGAGACTTGGATCTTGTATCGCATCTTTTTCCTGCTCAAGCCGTTTTTTTGCGGGTTATTATTTTTTCTAATCTAGGCGCTGCTTTTCACCAACGCCATAATATGGGTTAGTTTTTCCCTGGGAATTGAGAAATTTGGTTCTTTTACAGGAGCGGCCTGCCACTCGAAAAGGGGAGGGCCGACCCCGGTGGCATTTCGCCGGCGCGGGGCCATACGGAGTGGATCTGGTTCAGGACCGGCCCGCTTTGGGGCTTGGCAGGCGTGCGGGTTGAATCCACCGATAGATCCTGGCTCGGGATTCGGTAGTCGAGGGGGTGAACGCATTGCTTCATCGTCAGGTGATCTTGCTATCGTCTACCAGGTTGCCCCCCAGGGGATAGCGCATCCCGAGCGTGCGCGGACCGCCCCCGCCGGCTGCCATGGCAATGGTGGAGGTAGGCGGTGCCAAACCCCGATAGGGCCAACAGCCCAGCGTAATCGGTGATCTGGATGTCGCGCGAGTCTCTGTCCCGGGTCAAAAGCCCCTTCGCCTCGAGCTGGCTCAGGCATCGGCACACATGGACATTGGTCATGCCCAGCAAGTCGCCGATGACCTGCTGGGACAGGGGAAGCGACAGGTCCTTCAGTTCAGCGCGCGAGAAGTTGAGGCGTGCGTGAAGCTCCAGAATGAAATAAGCGAGCCGACTCGTGGCATCGCGACTGATCAGGTTGTTCAACCGATCCGCCATGATGTTGCACTGATGTATCGTCGTAGCGAGCACGGCATTCACCAGGCTATGGTCCTTCTGCATCACATGATCGAGCTGCGACTTGTGCAAGGGAATGACCAAGCCTTCCGTCAGCATGATGACTTCATCGAAGCTTCCACCGGCGTGATGATCGCGCAGGCCGACGATCTCGCCGGGCAGGTAGAGATCGATGATCTGGCGATTGCCGTCCTCGCTGACGCGGCAGGAGCACGCCCAGCCATCCTGAATCGCCAGTAGATGACGATTGTTCAGCTCACGGTTCTTGATCACGCTACCTTTCTTGAACCGACGAGGCGCCTGCTGCAGTTCAGCCAAGGTTTCGCGGTGGTCGATCGATAACGGCGTATGGTGAGAGAAAATCTCGAAATATAGCGAGTAGTCGTACCACGCTTGAGCGTTTGCAGAGACGCGCCGACAGGGATCGTGCGATCTGCTGGTGACTTCGGCTAACGAAGACATAGTAATCTACCTCGGTCGAGGCCCTGCCAAGAGACCTGGCAGGGTTGGTTTCAAAGCTTGTCTTTGAGAACCGGTTTCGCCTGATCGGCCATTGGCTGGTAATGGCCAGCATGTCGTTGAACAGCGCCTTGGCGCTGCCTCGGTATGCCGGAAAGAAGCGCAGTCAGTTGCCCTGGATCTCGCCGCCTTTATGACCCGCTTCGGAAACCCTCTTCGGATCGTTATTGAGGCTGCCGGAACTCTCCTGGCCGCCATCGTGGGCGGCTTCGGCGGCCTTCTGACGACCGTCGTGGAAATCACCTGGATTATGATTAGCCATTGCAGAATCTCCTTTGAGGCTGTCGTCTGATAAATCCTTTATCAGATATCGGGCTTGAGCCGTCACTGGCAATGTAGTGAGCCTGAGTGGGCTTTGTCAGGCCCATCATGTTTTTAGATGTTATTAAATGAATTTCGGAAACGCTGTTCTATTATCGTGTTCGACAGGAGCCGCTTTTTTGTTCCGTATGTGCATGATTTGCGCCGGGTTATTTTCATGCATCCGCTATTTATCATGGGTTATATATAAGAGGGGATTTCTCATGGTGTTCATGGGTAATGCTGTGTTTCGCTGTTTTAGAAGGATTTTTCGGAACTGAAGTTAATCCGTGTCCGGTAAAGTCAGTTACAAATTTCCTGGGTGATGCTTTTATTGAGGGCTCCGCTCGAGCCCGTCTTTGCCCAGTGCGGGAACAAGGGGAGGCGGATACCGGTGCCGAGCGTTCCGCGCCGTGGCGGCCCATCTGATGGTCCGGCTGGCGGGATACCTGCTACCCTGGCAGCTGTCACCGATGCCGAAGCGCCCCTGGACCGCTCGATACCGCGTTGCTGGTGGCGATGCGGCCCGGCCGTAATGATCATGGTCTTGGGCTAAGGGGTTCGGTTGTCGTCGTGTCCAACCCCGCGTAGCGTCCGACAGGTGCGTGCCATCAGGAGAGGCACACCCCTTCGGGTCGACGGCCCGGTTCATCCAACCATGTGGAGGGATACCCTATGTGTTACTCCAATGCTTGATTACTGTTTCAATCGCCTTGCCAAATTCACGACGCTATCCGCTGAAGAGAAGAGCGCTTTTCGGGACGCCATCGATAACGAAGTCAGCTATACCCGAGGGGAGCATATCCTTTCCGCGGGCAAGGAACCCACGACGATTCATGTCATCTATCATGGCTGGGTCAGTCGATATAAATTACTCGATAACGGTCGTGAACATATCATGGCCTATCTCATCCCCGGAGACATGTGTGATATCCATGTCACGCTGCTCAAGAAAATGGATCACTCCATTCGGGCGGAGACGTCGACGACCGTTGGCACCATCAGCGAAAAAAGCATCAACCATCTATTGGGACATTATCCCAACCTGGCCAGGGCACTGTTCTGGTCGATGATGGTGGACGAGTCCATTACACGGGAGTGGGTGATCAATCTGGGCGGGCGTTCGGGCGAGGTCAGGATCGCTCATTTTTTCTGTGAGCTATTTCTTCGCAGCCAGGCGGCGGGGCTCACGAAGGAGAGTAGCTTTCACTTGCCTATCAACCAGATAAAATTGAGCGAGACCATGGGATTGACACCGGTGCATACCAACCGCGTGTTGCAGAGCCTGCGCCGGCAAGGCCTCATCGTCACGCGGAACAGCACGGTCGAAATACCCGATTGGGAACGTCTCAAGGCATTCGCGGACTTTTCAGACGACTATCTTCACATGAATTTGCTGAGCAAGAGCTGAGAGAGCTGTAGCAGGGATTGGTTGACTCATTCCCAGTGGTCAACTTTTCGATGCCCCGGCTCGTGATTCGCGCAGCGCGACACGTGGTCCTTCCTTTTCCGTTTCAGGATATTCCCTGCTCCAGCGAATTCAGTAACGCTCCCATGCCTTCAGGCGCCCTGGCTTTGCGTCGCGAACTGGTCTTGACGCGCATTCCGTGTAGCCAGTCGATGGTAAAACCATGCTGCTTCAGCGTGCCAATGAAGCGGACGTCTTCATGGGCGACCAACGGAGCGAAGCCCCCCACCGCGAGATAGGCAGCGACACTGACGCCGAGATTGGCGCCATGGATATGCCTCCCGGCCGTCACGGACCGACGATGAGAGAGATATCGCCGGCGGAGTTCCGTCGAGAGCGTCGCCCAATCGAGCAGATGGACGCCGCCGCACACCGCGTCGGCACGACTGGCAAGCTGTCGTACCAGCCAGTCCGGCTCGACGATCGTATCGGCGTCGGTAAACGCCAACCAGCGCGCGCCCTGGGCTATCAGCCAGCCTGCGCCGTTATGGCGGGCAAGCCCCACATTGGTGTAGTCGACCTCGATGGTGTGGACGCCGGCCTGGCGGGCGATCGCCGCGGAGCCGTCACGACAGGCATCCAGCACGATCGCGATTCGAACGGGCTCGGATTGCAAGGCCGGATGAGCGGCGGCGACCTGTAGCGAGGCGATACAGGCGCCGAGCATCTCTTCCTCGTTGTGCGCGGGTACCACGATACCGATCAAGGCGCGGGACTCTGCAGGGCTGGGTATTGCCGGGATGTCGCCAGCGTCATCTCGACTCTCCCGCCGGCACGCTTCCTGATGCCTCCCCGGACCACAGCTCGATGCGAAAGTCCGGCTCGACCAGGCTCGACTTGGCGGTCAGCCCCAGGTGCTCGTGCAGACGCTGGTGCACGGCATCGCCGGACCGGTAGCCGTCGGCGAGGGGGTGACGCCAGTGGCAGGCGATGAAATCGCCGGTGGGCCGAAGCGCGCATCGTAGCGCTCGCACCGTGGTCGCCAGCGCCGCCTCGTCCAGGTAGTAACCTATCTCGCTGAAGACGATCAGGTCGAAGGCGGCCACGGGCAGGGTGGTGGGAAGCTCGCGTCGTTCGAACCGCACGTGATCGAGATGTCCGAGCCGCTTTCTGGCGCTGGCCACGGCACTGGCGCTGGCATCCCAGCCGGTGAAGATGTCGCAGCGCTGGGCCAGCTCCGCGCTCAGGGCGCCGACCGAACAGCCGGGCTCGAAACCGTGGTGGTAACGTTCCCGGGGCAGCAGGGCGAGGGTCAAGGCGCGCTTGCGGGCCTCGTACCAGCGGGTGTCGCATCCCCATGGGTCGGCCGAGTCGACATGGAGCCGTTCGAAATGGGCCATCAGCCGGACGTCGCTCATGCTAGCACCACCTCGTGGTCCTGCATGAGACGGGAGAGCGTGGACGACGACAGGACGGCGGGCCGGCCAGTCGACGGGTCGGGTTCGCACTGGCTGGCGTGCTCGGTCATCGCCGCTCGCTTGCGCGCAAGTTGATCGTCATCGACGGTAACGCGCCGGGCCCGGTGCCAGGGGACACGGCTGTCGCCAGGCTCGGCCCAGTGCCACATCCAGACCGGCAGTTCGACCAGCGCCAGGCGGCGGTCGTCGGCGAGCCGGGCGCAGACGCGCCCCGTGGCCTCATGGTCCGGGTGACCGTCACCTCGCCAGGTGGTGACGAGGACGTCGTCGGGCCGCAGGAGTCGATGCAGGCGATAGGCCAATTCATGGCTCTCCTCGCCGACCCGGGTGTCGGTGAGGTGCAGCCGGATGACGTCCACCTCCTCGAGACCGAGCCGCGACAACGCCCGCCGGCTCTCCTCGGGGCGTATCCGTCCCAGCCGCTCCGGCGGCCAGGAGGAAGAGCCGGGGTGACTGCCGGTCCCCTCCGTGACCGCCACGATCAACAGCTCGCGACCCAGTGCCGACCACTGCTGCAGCAGCGCGCCGCAGCCGAGAATCTCGTCGTCGGGATGAGGGGCGACCACCACGGCGCGGAAGCCGACGGGTACCAGCGTCCCGGCATCGACCGCGGGAAGCGCCGAGAGCCCTTGCCATTGCCGCCACTCGGCGAGCGGCGTGCCGTTGCCGACGATTCGGCGGTCATCGGCGGCCGAGGCTGTTTCGGATCCCACTGCGTCGTCATTCATGACATCAATCTCCATCCATGGTGAGAGGGGACGTCACCGGGGGCCGTCGCCTTGTTCTCCTGGCGCCGCTGCAGCAGGTCGCGGCCTATCGACTCGAGATCCCGCTCCGCATGGGTCTGGCGGACGAAGACCGGCAGGTCCGCCATCATCCGGGCGAAGGCCGCGTCGCGGCAGTAGGGCGCGGCGCCCAGCGCCCGCCCGGCGTGCTCGATGATCGTGGCGACCATGTCGTCGATCGCGGCCCTGACCGAGAGAGCGAGAAGACGGGCGTTCTCTTGCGGATGAGCATCGACCCAGGCGGCAGCCTCGCGCAGCCTCGAAGCGCCGTTGTGCAGCGCCACCTCCACCATGCCGAGATGGGCCAGGCGATGGGGATCTTCCGGGTTGGCTCCCGCCAGCAGGGTCTCAGCGATGCGCCGCGCACCGCCCCACCAGCATGCCGCAACGCCGATACCGCCCTGCCAGAAGCCGGGGCGCCGAAGGTAGGCTCCGGGATCGCCGACCAGGGTGGCCTCGACGTTCTCGAACTCGATCTCGACGCTGGCAGTGGCGGCCATGCCCACGGCCGACCAGCCTCGCTGGGTCACCTGAACGCCGGGCCGGGAGAGTTCCACGGCGGCGAGGCAGGGTGTCTCCTCGAGCCAGCCGGTGACCAGGGCGTGAGTGACAGCGTGCGCCCCGGAACACCACGCCTTGGTGCCGTCGAGAACGACGTCGTTGCCATCGACCAGCGCTCCCGACCGTTCGGATGCCCGCCTCAGCGTCAGGCGGGCGAAAGGCGGCTCCGCCGCCCAGACGCCCCAGCGTGCCGTGGCGGGATAGCGGCTGGGCTGGGATATCTCGGCGAGAATCGCCAGTGCATCGGTATGGCCCTCGAACAGCTTGGCCAGACCGAGATCGAGCGCGGCGATATCCGACAGATGTTGCCATCGGGCCAGCGTTTTTCCCTGTGCGGGAAGATCGAGCCGGTCGAGTCGCGATGCCACGAGATGCCGAAGACGTCGCGCCAGCGACTCGGGATCCGCGGCGGGACAGGGCCAGTCGACGGTCAATCGTGGCAGCCAGTTGGCGGAATCGCTATCGGGAGGGGGGAGTGTCTTTGCCACCGTCGTCTGGGACACGGCTACCTACCTCGTCAGGCGGCTGGAGCCGCCACTCATCCATGAGAATAGTCGCTACCGGCATTTTCACCCGGCGTGGAGAACCGCAATGCGCCGGGTCGAGCGCCCACCCTCGGGAGTGGGCGCGTCACGGGAAGCGCTGCCGGGCGATCTTCGACTACATCTGCTCTTTCTGAGCGCCGGAGTGCTTCCTGGCCTTGCCCAGCGAGGGAACCTGTCCCTCCGGTTCCGGCTTGTCTCGTGTCGAGTACTCCCCTCGGCCATCCAGTGAAGGTCCCCGGTTCCAACGCCCCTCGGGCGCCTGCTTGTCGGTCAAGGTATTGAGATAGTAGTAGGAGTGCTCGGTGGCCTCGTGAGCTTCCGGAGTCGAGTTGGGGATCGGCAGGTTTTTCTCGAAACCGCCCAGCTCCTCGATGACCGCGAGCCACTGCTGCTGGTGATAGGTGTCGCGAGCGATGAGAAACGACAGGAAGTCCCGCATTCCCTTGTCGTCCGTCCAGTTGTACAGGCGGGTCGCCAACACGCGACCTCCCGACTCGGCCGCGACATTGGCCATCATGTCCGCGGCGACGTTGCCGGTCGCGTAGACATGGCTCATATCGAACGGAACGCCGTTGGCGTTGACCGGCATGGCGGAAAGCCCGGACGACAGCAGATGGCGGGGATTGGCGCCGCCGAGGATGGCGTTGATGATCGGATCCTTGGCGGACTCTTCCTGATAGGAGACCGGCGCTCCCTCCAGGTTGAGCGCCACGGCATGACCCAGCATTTCGATGTGGGAGAGTTCCTCGGTCGCGGTGGACATCAGCAGATCGCGGATACGATCGTCTCCCCGGGCCCCCATGGCCTGGAAGAAATACTGCATGGCGACGCGAATCTCGCCCTCGATACCGCCGATGGCCTGCTGCAGCAGCATGGCGAATTGCGGGTCGGGCTTGTCTACCTTGACGGGATATTGAAGTTTCGATGAGTGCTGAAACATGGGTCGTCTCCAGGAGAGAAGGTGGTCGGTTCCTTGACGCCTCCTGAAGCTAGTCGAATCGGAAAACGGTGGTGGTAACACAGATTAAGAAGGGCGCGGAATCGGCCGGACTTTTCATGTGGGTTAATCCACGAGGCAGAAAGAGGCGGAAAAACGTCATCCCGCCGCCCGTCCTCGCGCCGTGGACGGGAACGGGAGGTCGCTATCGGGCCAGCCATGCGACTAAAACCCTATAGTGGTGAATTCAAACGCTCGTTAGATTGCAACGATGGCCCGTTCAGGAGTGGCACCGATGGCTCTTTCAGGTATTGCGGCAATGGAACGACAGTCGTGGCAGCGCTTTTGCTGTCACCGCCCCTGGCGCCGGCCGGTGCTGCAGGTCGGCTTGGTGCTGGCTCTCCTGTTCGCGGCGACCGCCGCCGTGGCGCAAACGCCGGACCCGACCCTGTTCTCCCTCATGCAGCGGTGGGGCAACGTCGAATACCAGATGCAGGGCGATGCCCGCATGAAGGCGTTCGAGGACCTGGCCAACGAGGCCGATGCACTGGCCAGGAACCAACCGGACAACGCCCAGGTGCTGACGGCCCAGGGGGTCGTGCTGGCGTCCTACGCCAAGGCGAAGGGCGGCCTGGGAGCGCTGGACCTGGCCAAGCGGGCGCGCACGGCGCTGGAGAAGGCGATCGCCATCGACCCTCAGGGCGAGAACGGCTCGGCCTACGTGACGTTGGGCGCACTCTACCAGCACGCGCCGGGCTGGCCGATTGCGTTCGGCGATTCGGACAAGGCGCGGGAGCTGCTGCAGAAGGCGGTGGGTATCCGGCCCGACGGCATCGATACCAACTTCTACTATGCCCAGTATCTGGAGGACGAAGGCGAGCATGCCGAAGCGCTGGAGTACGCACGGCGGGCCGTGGCCGGGCAGGCGCGAGCTGATCGCAGCTCGGACGAGGCGCTGCGCCGGCAGGCCGAGCGCTGGCTCGCCGAACATCGGTAAGCCGGTGCCGCGGGCGTCGTCGCACGGCGCTCGCAAGCTCCAATCTCGCCAACTTCAATCTCGCCAACTTCAATCTCGCAAGCGTCCGTCTCGAGACCGTCAATCACGAAACGTTCAATAGAGTTTCGCTTTCAGCAGCGGCTTGAGCAGGTAGTCCAGCACGCTGCGCTCGCCGGTCTGGATATCGACCTGGGCGATCATGCCGGGAATGATCGGCAGGTCCTTGCCATTGTGCGTCAACGAGCCGCTTTCGGTGCGGATGTAGACCTTGTAGTAGGACTCCGTGCCCCGGGGTGTCTCCTCTTCTATGGTATCGGCGCTGATCTGCTCGACCGTCCCTTCGAGATCGCCGTAGATCGTGTAATCGTAGGCGGTGATCTTGACGCTGGCCGGCATCCCGGGCGCCAGGAAGGCGACGTCCTGCGGCTTGATCTTGGCTTCGAGCAGCAGCTGGTCCTCCAGCGGGATCACTTCCATGATGGTCTCGCCCGGGGGCACCACGCCACCCCGGGTGGTGTAGTTGATCGCGTTGACCCGGCCATGCACCGGCGAGTGCAGTTCGGTGCGCTGGTACTGGTCCTGGCGCTGCACCAGAACCTGCTCCAGCGACGACAGCTCCCCCTTCTTGTCCGTCAGTTCGGTGTAGGCATCCTGCACGTAGCTGTTCTGGATCTCGGCGCGCTTGCCACGCAGCGAGGCGATGTCCTGCTGTAGCTGCAGCGACTCCATCTGGCTGACTGCCTTGCGCTCGACCAGCGGCTGGATCAGGTTCAGCCGCCGGCTGGCCATCTGGATCTCGTGATCCAGGGAGCCGGTGGCCTCGCGCAGCTTCTCCCTGCGGGCGTGGAACAGTTCGCGCTCGGACCGGGCCAGCGAGCTCTGGGCATCGACATCCGCCGGGAAGTCGATGCTATCCGCCTCGAGCACTTCGGTCTGCAGCCTGGCAATGGCGGCTTTCAGCGCCTGGACCTGATTTTCCGTCTCCTGGTAAGCGCTGCGGAAGCGGGTGCCGCTGAGCTTGACCAGCAGCTGGCCCTTGTCGACGATGTCGCCTTCGCGCACCTCGAGCTCATCGATGATGCCGCCTTCCAGACTCTGGATCGACTGGATGCGACTGACCGGGATCACGCGGCCCTCGCCGTGGGTCACCACGGCGATGTGCGCCCAGGCGGACCAGCCGATGAAACTGAGCAGGCAGACCAGGACGGCCCATACCACGGGGCGGGCGAGCGGATGACGCAGGTTGGCCCGTGGGTCGCCAAGCTGCCGCTGCAACTGCTGGTCGCTGAGTGTCGTGGCCATCTAGCGTCCCTCCCGCGGGGTCGGGCTGCCGGAGGCGACCCGATTGCCCTGCACGACCTGATCGAGGTTGCCCTGCATCGCCAGCTTGCCGTCGCGCAGCACGATGGCGCGATCGGTCAGCTCCAGCAGCGGCTTCTTGTGGGTCGACACGATCAGCGTGCGGCCCTCCATCCACCGTTTGAGGAATGCCACGGCGCGCTTCTCGTTGTTCTGGTCGAAGGCGGCCGTGGGCTCGTCCAGCAGCACGATGCGGGGGTCCTGCAGCACCAGCCGGGCGAGGCCGATGGCCTGACGCTGCCCGCCGGAGACGCTGCCGCTGGAGGCGATCGGCAGCTCCAGCCCCTGGGGGTGACTGCGCACGAAGCGGCCCAGGCCGACGCCGTCCAGCGCCTGGAAGATCTCCTCGTCCTCGTAGGCCGCGCCATCCAGGGTCAGGTTGTCCCGCAGGGTGCCGTAGAACAGCGCGATGTCCTGGGGGAGATAGCCGATCGCCCGACGCCGGTCGGCGGATTCGATCTGGGTGATATTGATGTCGTCTAGCATCACCCGGCCTGCGGTCGGCTCGACGAAGCCCGAAAGCAGCCGCAGCAGCGTCGATTTCCCGGCGCCATTGCCGCCCAGCAGCGCGATCCGCGAGCCCGCCTCGATCGTCAGTTCTTCGATCTTCAGCGCGGCCGGCCCCTCTTCGTGATGGCGGACCACGACCTCTTCCAGGCGATAGTCGCCGTGGAGCCGGGGCTTGCGGACTTTCTGGCCAGCCCCGCTTTCGTTGGGAGCCTGCATCAGTTCGTCCAACCCTTCGACCGCCGCCTTGACGTGCTGCCAACGGGCGAGCAGGGCGCTGGTCTGGCCCATCGGAGCGATGGCCCGCGAGCCGAGGATGGAGCAGGCGATCAGCGCACCGATGGTCATGTCGCCGGCACTGATGCGATAGACGCCGACGATGACGATGCCGACATACCCCAGCTGCTGCAGCAACGAGGCCGAATGGGTCAGCATGCTGGTGACCGCCCTCAGCCGGATCGAGGCGTTGGAGAGCTGCGCCGACAGCGACTCCCACAGCGCCAGGTTTCTGCCCTCGGCCCGCGTCGCCTTGACGGTCTCGAGCTGATCCAGCGACTCTAGCAGCACGCCGTTCTTGACCGCACCCTCGCGCAGGTTCTCGCGCGCCAGTCTGGCCAGATGGCGCTGCAGCAGCAGCCCGGGGAGGATCATGCCGGCGATGGCGGCCACCGGCACCCACGCCACCGGGCCGCCGATCCAGGCGATGATCAACACGAACAGCGCCACGAAGGGGAGGTCGCTGATGGCGCCAGCGGTGGCGGAGGTGAAGAATTCGCGGACCGATTCGAACTCGCGCACCTGGCTGGTGAAGGCGCCGGTGGAGGCTGGCTTGGCGTTGAGACGCAGGCGGACCGCCTGTTCGAAGAGTTTCGACGAGAGTTCGAGATCCAGACGCTTGCCGATCACCTCGAGCAGATGCGCCCTGAGCCCCTTGAGCAGGAACTCCAGCAGCACGGCCAGCGCCACGCCGCTGGCCAGCACCCACAGCGTATCGAAGGCGGCGTTGGGAACGACCCGGTCGTAGACCTGCATCGCGAACAGCGCGGTGGAGATCGCCAGGACGTTGGCGGCCAGGGCGGCGACGCCGACTTCGGCGTAGGCGGGCCAGCAGGCTCTAAGCGGCTCCTTCAGCCAGTGCTTGGGGGCCGCCTGGGCGAAGTTGCCGGCGCGGTCGTCGCTGCGGGCGGCCGGCCGGGCGAAGATCGCCGTGCCGCTGTAGAGGGCGTCCAGCGCTTCCGGCGTCAGCATCTCCTCGCCGCCGTCGGCTTCGGGGAGGGCGATGCGGGCTTCCCCGGCATCCAGCGACTCCAGCAGCGCCGTATCGCCGTTGTCGAGAATCAGCAGCGCCGGCAGCAATCGCGGCGAGATATCCTTCAGCGAACGTCGGCTCACGCGGGCGCTGACCCCGGCCCGGCGCAGGGCGCGGGAGACTTCTCTCAGCGGTAGCCGTCCTTGCTCCAAAGGCAGCCCGTCGCCGAGCTCCGACAGGGAGGTGGGGCGGTCGAGGCGACGACATAACAGCACCATCCCTTCCCGCAGCGGGTCGTTGCTCTCGTCGACCGGGTCCGTGAAACGTTCGGAGGCGGAAAGGCTCATGGGGCGTCACCTCCCAGGCGGCCTGTAATCAACGGGTTGATCAGCCCCAGCTGCGAGGCGGCGCGATACTGGATGCGCTTCTGCTGGCTCTCCAGGTCGATCAACTGGCGGCGGGCCGAGAACGCTTCCTGCCGGATCGTCAACAGGTCGTTGACGTCGCGCAGCCCCACGGAGAACTGGTCGTCGTAGAGATCGCCCACGGACTGGGCCTCCTCGACCTGGTCGGACAGCGCCTGCTGGCGCTGGCGGTAGACCTCGGCGTTCTCGATCAGGGTCAGCACGCTGCGGCGGATTTCGCGGCGCTGGTCGTCGACGCGATAGCGGGCCGCCTCGAGCCTTTGCCGGGCGGCGTCCGGTCGCTGGAAGTTGGCCAGCCCCTGCAGCGTATCCATGCGCAGGCGGAACCCGATCACCGAGTCGTTCTGCAGCTCGCCGCCGATCTGGCGTCGCTCCAGCGAGCCTTCGAGGTTGAGCTGCGGCTTCAACGACGCCTGGGTCTCGTCCAGGTCGGCCTGGGCCTGTTCGGCGGTTGCCACGGCCTGCCGGTAGGCCGGCGCCGCCACGATCCACTGTTCCAGTCTTGCGTCATCCAGGCGATCGGTGAGGGTCGTCGGATCGGGCGCATCCAGCGCATCCGGCGAGACGCCGACCAGCACCCGGAACTGCTGGCGGGCGTCGTTCAGCGAACCGCGTTCCGTCGCTAGTTCGTCGCGGGCCTGGGCCAGGTCCAGTGCCACGCGCCCCTGTTCGCTGCTGTCGGTATAACCGTTGCTGCCTCGGTCCCGGGTCAGGCTGCGCAGCGCCTCGAGCTCGTCGACATAACGCTGGGTCACTTCCAGTCGATTTCTGGCGGCCAGGATGTTCAGGTAGGCCTCGGCGATATCGAGCGCGGCCTCCTCTTCGGCCACGCCGAGCGCCCGCCGAGCCTCGCGCTCTGCAGCGCTGGCGCTGGCAACCTGGCTGTCGATGCGGCCCCAGTCGTAGAGCATCTGGCGGGCCGAGGCGTCGTAGCCGAACTCGCTGAAAGGAAACTCTTCCGGGCCCGCCGAGAGATCGACGGTGGGGAAGTAGCCCCATTCGGCGATATCCACCTCGGTACCGGCGGCGTCGGCATCGGCGATCGCCGCGCGGACCGCCGGGTTGATGGCCAGTCCCCGACGCACGGCCTCTTCCAGCGACAGCGGCCCGGAGAGCGGGGCGGATCGAGGCCGACTCTCGCTGCCGGCGGGCCTGTTCGTCGCTGTCGTCGAGGGCGACCAGGGTTCGGCCGGCAGCGTCGTCCTGATCCTCGGGGCGGCCTTGGGAGACCCGCGGCCGCTGGCTTGGTGATCGACGGCGTCCCACCAGTCGGCTGCCTGACCATTGGCCATGGTCGGCGCCAGACAGACGACGATTGCCAGCATGCGTAGCGTCCACCTTTCTGCGTGTTGGGATAAGTCGTCGATGACCGCTTTTCCTTCTGCCTGCGATATTCCCCGGCTGGCGAGGGCACGTCGCCAGCCTTGTCGATAGCGGTATCGGACGCCGCCGCGGCCCGCAGGCAGCGGCGGCGTCCGCCGTTGCTCAGGTCTCGACCTGCACGGTGTTCTGCTCTACCTGGATGGTGGTGTCTCCAAAGGTGTATTGGTCGTAGGCGGTGCCGCCCA